>JAGGAA010000042.1 GCA_017889675.1 Bacillota bacterium
ACTTGGTCAGCGGATAACTTGACATTCTTAGTAAATTTATATATAATTTTTGGTAATCAAACATTGTTATTAACAGTAATGCCGAGGACAAGATAGTAGTTTGAAAGGCGTTTCAGAGAAAAGATGCCATAGGCTGTGAGCATCTTTACGTAACCCAACTAGTATTACCACCTCGAAACTGCTTCGCTGAACCCAAAGTAAAGTAAGCTTAGCCGGGGATATTACCCCGTTATCAAAGTCTGAGATGGCTATTTAGCCAAACAGGGTGGAACCACGGGTATAAACTCTCGTCCCTATAGGGACTGAGAGTTTTTTTATTTGGTTAAGGAGGCTAACAAAACATGAGTACCATTAAGATGATACTAAAAGACGGAGCAGTGCGTGAGGTTGAACAGGGAAATACCTTGGCTGAAGCCGCGAAAGCTATTAGTCGTAACTTAGAAAAAGCAGCATTGGTTGCTAAGGTAAATGACCAAGTGACAGATTTGACTACTACATTAGACAAGGACTCAAACGTTGAATTTTTAACATTTGCAGATGATGAGGGCAAGGCTGCCTTACGCCATACCTCCTCACATATTCTGGCTCAAGCCGTTAAACGTCTGTACGGTGATGTAAAATTAGGTATTGGTCCGTCAATTGCCAATGGTTTTTACTATGACTTTGATACTACTCATACCTTTACCCCTGAGGATTTAGTAACGATCCAGGCTGAAATGGAGAAAATAGTAAAAGAAAATTTGCCGCTTGAGCGAAAAATAGTTAGCCGCGAGGAAGCCCTCCAGCTATTTGCCACACAAGGCGAGGTATATAAACAGGAGCTTATCCGAGATTTACCGGAAGATGTGGCGATATCAATTTATAAGCAAGGTGAATTTGTTGATTTATGTGCCGGACCTCATCTTATATCTACCGGCCGGGTTAAAGCCATTAAGCTGCAGAGCATTGCAGGTGCTTACTGGCGCGGGGACGAAAAACGCAAGATGCTGCAACGTATCTATGGAACTTCCTTTGAAAAGAAAGCTGATTTAGATGCGTATATTACCATGATGGAAGAGGCGGCTAAACGTGACCACCGTAAACTAGGCCGCGAACTTGATTTGTTCAGTATCCAGGAAGAAGGCCCAGGATTTCCTTTTTTCCATCCGAAAGGTATGGTTGTTCGAAACGAGCTTGAGAGTTTTTGGCGCAAGATTCATGTAAAATACGGCTATCAGGAAATTAAAACTCCAATTATCCTTCACCAAAAACTATGGCAACAATCAGGCCATTGGGAGCATTACCGCGATAATATGTATTTCACCCAGATAGACGAAGAAGGATATGCGGTTAAACCTATGAATTGTCCGGGTGGGATTTTAGTATATCGCACTCAGCACCACAGTTACCGAGATTTGCCGCTTCGTACTTGCGAACTAGGGCTTGTTCACCGTCATGAACTTTCGGGAGCACTTCATGGACTAATGCGAGTGCGTAGTTTTACTCAGGATGATGCCCATATTTTTATGCTGCCATCACAAATTAAGTCTGAGATCAAAAAGGTTATTGAACTTTTTAATACAGTGTACAGCGTTTTTGGATTATCCTACCATGCAGAATTGAGTACTAAACCAGCAAAAGCCATGGGTTCTGATGAAGTGTGGGAAACTGCGACAACGGCGCTTAAAGAGGCGCTAGAAGAGCTGAATATGCCTTTTAAAATTAATCCTGGAGATGGCGCTTTCTATGGTCCGAAAATTGACTTCCACCTCCAAGATTCCATTGGTCGTACCTGGCAATGTGGTACCATTCAACTTGACATGCTGATGCCAGAAAAATTTGACCTGAATTATATCGGGGAAGATGGACTTAAACATCGTCCGGTAATGATTCACCGGGTCGCTTATGGTAGTTTGGAACGCTTTATCGGTATTTTGATCGAACATTTTGCGGGAGCATTTCCGCTCTGGTTAGCACCTGTGCAGGTTAAAATATTACCAATAAGCGAACGTCATGCCGAGTATGCCCAAGAGCTTGCGCAAATGATGCGAGATCAGGATATTCGTGTAGAAGTCGATGATCGCAACGAAAAAATTGGCTACAAAATTCGCGAAAGTCAGTTGCAAAAGTTGCCGTACATGCTGGTGGTAGGCGACAAGGAAGCAGAGACTCGTACAGTAGCTATTCGTAAACGGGGGCAGGGAGATCTTGGTGCCATGCCTATTGATGGTTTTATTACAACGGTACTTGCTGAAATTATTGCCAAAAGCTAATGCAGCGCAGAAAAATAGCTTGACTTACCAGAAATAAGGTGTTACTATAATCAAGTGATTCAAATATTGCATTAAGCAGAAGCCATCCACTTCTCACCTTACAGCGCATAAATGCTGCTGGTAAGGTTCATTAAGCAAAACGATGTAGTTATGCTATTGCGCGGGTGGTCTATGCCACCCGTTTTTTATTTTAATCGAAACAAATTATATTAGGAGGTGAGCGGCAATTAGCAAAGAGACTTTAAAAATTAATGAAGAGATTCGGGCTAAAGACGTTCGGGTAACCAGTAGCACGAATGAGCAATTGGGGATTATGTCGCTAAGGGACGCATTACGTTTAGCGGGAGAGCAAAACCTTGATTTAGTAGAAGTAGCACCAACTGCTAAACCGCCGGTATGCCGGATCATGGATTTCGGCAAATTCCGGTATGAGCAACAAAAACGCGATAAAGAAGTCAAGAAAAAGCAAAAGGTAGTGTCTCTTAAAGAAGTTAAACTTCGGCCCAACATTGAGGATCATGATTTTAATGTTAAGCTAAAGAATGCCCAACGCTTTTTAGAAGATGGCGACAAAGTCAAAGTAACAATTATGTTCAGAGGAAGGGAACTTTCTCATCCTGAACTTGGCAGACAAGTGCTGGTGCGAATGGCTACCTTACTTAAGGATATGGCTAACATTGAACGTGATGCTAAGCTTGAAGGTAAAAATATGATTATGATTGTAGCTCCTAAGCCCAACACTACACAATCTAGCACATAAATAGAAAGGGGATATCCTACTATGCCAAAAATGAAAACACGCAGAAGCGCTGCTAAACGTTTCAGAGTAACCGGCAGCGGTGAATTCAAACGTTCCAAAGCTTTTAAAAGTCACATTCTTGAGAAAAAATCTCCGTCGCGTAAGCGTAACCTACGTAAAGCAGCTATGGTTAGCAAATCTGACCATGAACGCGTAGTGAAAATGCTTCCTTACGCCTAAAACTATAAACAATTTATAAGTACATCAGGAGGTATCTGACATGCCAAGAGTTAAAAAAGGCGTTACTGCACATAAACGTCATAAAAAAATACTTAAACTAGCCAAAGGTTATCGTGGTTCGAAGAGCAAACTCTTCAAAAAAGCTAACGAAACCGTGATGAAAGCACTGTATTATGCACGTGCTGACCGCCGTACCAAAAAAGGCGACTTCCGCAAACTGTGGATTACCCGTATTAATGCTGCTGCCCGTATTAGTGGTATTTCTTATAGTCAGCTTATTAACGGACTCAAAAAAGCTGGTATAGAAGTTAACCGTAAAATGTTGGCCGACCTGGCAGTTAACGATATGGCTGCGTTTGGCAAGTTGGTAAACGCTGCTAAAGATCAATTGAAATAATAAGAAAAGCCTTAGTCGTTCTTATGTCAACAGAATTTTGCTATAAATTCTGGTAGACTAAAAAACTCCCGAAATATTTCGGGAGTTTTTTTGATGTATAATATTTATAAATATTGGTATTACTAGTAATTAAATCCAGACAAGTGCGATATAGGCTGAAAAATTTGATTTTTTAAAATTTTAGTATAATGGGCAGGTTTTTTTAGGCTGATGGCGAATAAAATATAGCAAGCAACTGGCATTTAAAGTTTATTTAATAAAACACAAAAAGGAGGAGTTCACTTTGGCCCTAGTGACAATGAAAGAATTACTCCAGGATGCAAGAAAAAGAAAATATGCAGTCGGTGGTTTTAATGTATTTAACTTTGAGACGTTAGGCGCTGTTATTGAGGTGGCAGAAGAACTAAAGACGCCCCTGGTGCTTGGTATTCCTGAGCGGTTATTTAAATTTGTCGATGTTGACATCTTGAGCGCGGCAATGAGCAGAGCTGCCCAAAAAAGTTCTGTGCCTGTGGCTCTCCATCTGGACCATGGACATACGTATGAAGGGGTGATGAAAGCCATTCGCTGGGGATTTACGTCTGTTATGTTTGATGGTTCAGCATTGCCTTTCGAGGAAAACTTAAAACGTACTAAGGAAATCACTCGCATAGCCCATTCTCTCGGTGTATCAGTCGAGGGTGAATTGGGCTATGTTGGTTGTTATGGCAATATCCAAGATATAAATGATGAAAATTTAGTTAAGCCAGAGATGGCCCATACTTTTGTAGAGAAAACCAAAGTGGATGCACTCGCAGTAGCTGTAGGAACAAATCATGGGGTGTATCGCGGTGGTCCTAAGCTTAATTTTTCGAGACTTTCTGAACTTAATAGTACAGTCACTGTACCTCTTGTTATGCATGGTGGTTCAAAACTTACTAAAGCAGAGTACTCTAGTTCAATTCAGTCTGGGATAAGCAAAATTAATGTTGCTACAGATATGTCGCTGGCTGCCGCCGAAACAGTAAAAGCTGAATTGGCCAAAAATCAGTCTGCCAATTATATTTACCTAATGTCGGTTGTTAAAAACGGTGTCAAAGATTCAGTCCGTAGATATATGTTATCTTTCGACTGCATCTCAAAAGCAATATAGCTGATAATAAAAGACGCATATAAACCTCCCGGCGCCTGGCGAACGGGGGGTTTATATGCGTTTACAAGAAAAATCAACAATACGCTTGCTTAGTTTTCTTAATTTGAGTATAATCGTTAGGTATTTTAGATTTAGAGGTGGAACACTTTGGAAGCAAAATTTGCTAACCTACTCGATATTACACAATGGAAGCTTACGCCATACCAGATATTGGTTTTGGGGTTTGCCGGGTTAATATTGGGAGGGGCGCTCTTATTAATGTTGCCAATAGCGGCGGCAACGGGGCCAGGCTTGAGCTTTATTGATGCCTTATTTACAGCAACATCAGCGGTTTGTGTGACAGGACTAGTAGTGGTTGATACTGGCACATATTTTTCGCTGTTTGGCCAGCTTGTAATAATAAGTTTAATTCAGGCTGGTGGTCTGGGTATAATGGCCATGTCTACCCTAATGGCCATACTTATTGGCAAAAAGATTAATTTGAAGCAGCGCCTGGTCATGCAAGAGGCATTGAATCAGTTCACGATAGCTGGAGTTGTACGATTAACTCAATATATTATTAAAGTAACGTTACTGATTGAATTTATTGGTGGTACCATCCTTGCAATCCGCTGGTATCAGGATTTCGGTCTTAAAGGTATTTATTTTGGCTACTGGCACGCGGTTTCCTCCTTTTGCAATGCTGGGTTTGATTTGTTGGGGAGTGTCACCGGCAAGTTTTCCAGCGCAACTGGCTATGTCGATGATATTGCCGTCAATGTAGTTATCTCACTACTTATAATTTTAGGTGGTATTGGTTTTACCGTTATTGCTGATGTGTGGACAAACCGCCGGTTTGATAGGTTATCGCTTCATTCTAAGGTGGTTTTAATAACAAGCTTAGTGCTGATTGTCTTTGGTGCAATTGTAATTTTTTTACTTGAATATAATAACATTAATACATTAGGAAGTTTATCCGGACAAGGTAAAATTTTGGCCAGCTACTTCCAGTCAGTGACAGCACGTACTGCCGGCTGGAATACGGTAGACTTAAGTAAACTTACTGATGCGACCTTGTTTTTTATGGTAATACTCATGTTTATTGGTGCATCGCCGACTTCCACCGGCGGTGGTATTAAGACATCGACAGCCGGTGTTTTGGCAGTAGCCATCTGGGCCTTAATTAGAGGCCGGCAGGATGCGGAACTGTTTGAGCGGCGAATTCCTCAGTCCATTATTTATAAGGCATTCTCGGTAATGCTAATCTCAGCTGTTTTGGTTATTTTTGTAACCATGATGTTGAGCATTACAGAAAACCAGCCCTTTATTAATTTGTTATTTGAGACAACATCGGCATTTGGTACAGTAGGTCTAACAACAGGTATTACACCGACGCTGACAGCACCAGGTAAAATCTGGATCATCATAACTATGTTTGCCGGGAGGGTTGGGCCAGTTACCTTAGTGTTAGCATTGGCTTTAAAAAGCCGTAAGGGGAATTTACAGTATCCGGAAGGGAAATTACTCATTGGTTAAAGGGAGAAACTGAATGAAAAATAATAATAAAAATAAGCAATTTGCGGTAATTGGCTTAGGACGGTTTGGGACAAGTATTGCCACCACATTATTTAAGCTTGGCCATGAAGTATTGGCGATTGATGTGAATGAAGAGCAAGTCCAGAAAATTAGCGAAACGGTGACCCATGTTGTTCAGGCAGACACCACTGATGAGAATACACTTAAGGCACTAGGTATTCGCAATTTTGATGTTGTTGTTGTTGCTATTGGGGAAGACATCCAGGCTAATGTTTTAACGACATTACTTTTAAAGGAGCTTGGTGTAAATTACATTGTTGCC
Source organism: Bacillota bacterium (assembly GCA_017889675.1). Taxonomy (GTDB): domain Bacteria; phylum Bacillota; class Negativicutes; order Sporomusales; family Sporomusaceae; genus Sporomusa. The sequence goes on from JAGGAA010000042.1 coordinate 6,598, forward strand.
AAAGCCCGTAATGAACTTCATGGTAAAATGTTAGCCAAAATCGGCGCAGACCGTGTTGTGTATCCAGAGCGTGATATGGGGCTACGAGTTGCACATAACTTAGTATCAACTAACGTGTTAGAATATATTGAATTGTCGCCAGATCTGGGTGTTGCCGAAATTACCGCGCCGAAAATATTAGTAGGCCGCAGCTTGGCAGAGACCAACCTGCGGGTAAAATACGAAATAAACGTAGTCGCTATAAAAAGGGATGAAGCACTCCTTGTACCACCCCCTTCGGACGAGAAAATTAGAACAGGGGACATCCTGATTTTAGTAGGGCAAACTAAGGGGATTCAAAAGATGGAGGAATTAGAGTGAGCGAATATATTTCCAGCGTAGCAAACAAGCTGATTAAGGAAATCGCTTCACTTAAACAACGAAAGTACCGAGATAGGCAGGGGCTGTTTCTGGCAGAGGGTGTGCGTCTGGTAGAGGAATGCGCTAACGCCGGTTGGCCTGTGAAGATGTGCATTTATACCGAAGACGCCGCTCGGCGTGAACGGGCACAAGCTGTCATTGAGCGATTATCAGCTGCAGATTGCCGAATGGTAGTGGTGTCAGAGGATATCTATAATAAGATTTCCGATACGGAGCAGCCACAAGGAATTATGGTTATCTTAAAAAAACGTCAGTTTTCTATTGAACAGATGCTTCTTAGCACAGATAAACTGCCATTACTTGTTGTTTTGGATGGTATTCAAGACCCGGGTAATGTAGGAACTATCATTCGTACAGCAGACGCTGCCGGCAGTGCTGGAGTCATTGCGCTGAAAGGATCAGCTGATATATATGCGGGTAAGACAGTAAGGGCAACAATGGGTTCATTATTTCACCTGCCGGTAATGGAAGGCTTGTCTGCTGTTGAGTTACTACAGAATCTTAAGCAGGCTAATATAAAGCTGCTAGCAACATGTTTACAGCAATCAGACGTTTATTACCAGGCTAATTTTAACTGTCCGGCAGCCATTATTTTAGGTAACGAAGGTCAAGGAATCAGTCCTGAACTTATCAACGCCGCAGATGCTTGTTTAAATATACCACTTATTGGCCATGCTGAGTCGCTTAATGTTTCCGTAGCTGCTGGTGTAATACTGTATGAAGCAGTAAGGCAGCGGGCAACCTTGTAATTTCTAAAATGCTATGATATAATACGTTTAGCAATGACGGAAATTGCCATTACAGGCAGAGAGGGTGTGGTCTTACAATGTTGACCGCCGAATTCTTCTGGAGAATGTTTGAAGCTACAGGTTCCATTGCTGCGTATTTGTGGTATAAACGGTTAATGTTGCAATAATTTAATAATAAGTTTTTTTGTATGCGATGAGGAAGAGAGTATGTTAGCCCCGTTTTCTACAGGGAGGATGCTGCCAGGGATTGAGAGCGGCACTGAAACAGTTAACAGAAGTTCACTTCTGAGTACCTGGGCTGAAGAGGAATACTTGTGTAGGTCTGGCGTTTTCCGCGTTATAGGAAATAGAGTGTAATTAGGGTGGTACCGCGAAATCAAGACTTTCGCCCCTTGGGGCTGGAAGTCTTTTTATTTTTCCAGATGGAAAGGTTAGCTTTCCCTGGATTGAACGACTAAGGCTTCTGCCGACGTCCTAAAGGACTTGGCACAAGCCAAGTCTTATCTTATATTCTTTAGGAGGCATGTATGGAACAAGAGCTTAATTCATTACGGGGCACAGCTCTTAATGAGTTGTCCGAAATAACCAGTAAAGAAGCGCTTAATGATCTAAAAATTAAGTATTTAGGTAAAAAAGGCCTGCTAACTGGTATGCTAGGACAAGTGGTCAACGAAATTAGAAATGAGATTGAAGATATCATAGCTACTAAGTTGGAGGCTATGAAACAAGCTGAACTTTCCCGGAAACTGGCATCAGAAACCATTGATGTAACTTTGCCAGGCCGCTCAACTGAGCTTGGTCATTTGCATCCACTGACACTGACTTTAAACCGCATCAAAGACACCTTTATGCGAATGGGCTTTGAAATTGCTGAGGGTCCGGAAGTGGAAAAAGACTACTATAACTTTGAAGCACTAAATCTGCCGCAAGATCACCCTGCTCGTGATATGCAAGATTCTTTTTACATCACTAAGGAATTCTTACTTAGAACGCATACTTCACCTGTACAGGTCCGGACATTGCAGTCGGCAGAACCTAACCAACCAATTCGAATTATTGCTCCAGGAAAAGTATATCGACGGGATTATGATGCCACCCATTCCCCCATGTTCCAACAGGTGGAAGGCTTGGTAGTTGATGAAAATATTAGTTTTGCCGATTTAAAAGGGACACTTGAGTTATTCTTAAAGGAAACGTTTGGCAACAGAGTTAATGTACGGTTTCGTCCTAGTTTTTTTCCGTTTACTGAACCAAGCGCCGAAGTGGATATTTCCTGTGTAATGTGTGAAGGCAAAGGGTGTCGTGTATGTTCAGGAACAGGCTGGTTGGAGATTCTAGGTTCTGGCATGGTTCATCCGCGCGTACTTGAAATGAGTAATTTTGATCCGGATAAAGTCAGCGGGTTTGCTTTCGGGATGGGTGTAGAGCGGATTGCTATGCTGACTTATGGTATTGATGACCTCCGACTGTTTTTTGATAATGATATGCGGTTTTTGCGTCAATTCTAAAGCTGGTGAAAGGGGAAGGTTATGAGAGCGTCAATTAAATGGCTTAAAGATTATGTTGATATAAATGAAACACCAGAAAAGCTGGCAGATTTGTCGGTATGTAAAATTGATATTGCTACCGAAATCCTAACAATTGTTACAGGGGCAACAAATGTCCGTCAGGGACATATTGTGCCTGTAGCTACCGTTGGGGCAGAGCTTCCTAATGGAATGAGTATTAAGCCGACAAAACTACGGGGCTTGCTATCAAGCGGCATGCTATGTTCGACAGAAGAGCTGGCTATTGATAGCAAACTAGTTGCGCCTGAAGCAAAAAATGGTATTTATATTTTGCCTGCTGATACAGCTGTGGGGCTTGACATTCGCGTGGCACTGGGGCTTGATGATGTTGTGCTTGTATTCGAACTTACTGC
>JAGGAA010000286.1 GCA_017889675.1 Bacillota bacterium
CTGCTTACCTTGAGGAAGATTTTTTATAAATTCAGTGCCGTTTTTGACCCATGAAGTAACCACCGCATTCTCATCAAACGCAACGGTCATTAGTCCATTGGAAAACGTAGTTTTCTTTCCGTCTACCGATAATTGAACATCTTGTAACGGCTCTGCTCCCGCCTGTCCATGAATACATAAGACTACCAACACTGCCAGCAGCAACATTCTCAGCCGCTTATCCATCCCTTTTCCTCCCTGCTATCCTTAATTATAAGGGAGGCTTTGCCATGTTACATGGCAAAGCACCTATTTTTAATAGAAGAATTCCACTTCCCAGTAAAACCACCGAATTCGGGTGTAATTCGCATTCGCTTTGTCGATTGGTTTCGCACTAATATATTCCGATGTATACCGAATGTTTTTCTTGGGAACATACTGATAAAGCAGCGTTATACCCTTTTGACCATAGGTATAGTCTTTAAGGTCATAATTACTTTTCAGTGATGCATTTTTCCCATTGTAAATGTCCATAATGTACCAGGCATGGGACTCTGGTTTTTTGTAATCCGCCTTACCCCAATTTAGCATAAGAAGATATGCGGAATTTTGCTCAGTGCGAGAAGATTGGGCATAGTCCCCGTATAAAATAAAGCCATCGCCCATATCCCGGCGAAAACCGCCTTCATAAATGTCGGCTGCTACATAGGAGGAATTGCAACTTCGTGTACGGTAATACACACCCACTAAATCCGTTTTCTTGTCAGGCGAATAAGTCGCATCTACTGCCCCCCAATTAATGCTTGTGTTGGTGGGAAGAAGTGAACTGCCAGCATCTGGTTCCGGCGAACCGTAACTTAAGTGCCCTTTTAATTTATTACTTGTATAACCATATTGAGCACCGCTATAATACGATTTGGTCACTACGCCAAGCCAAATGGTATTCTGCCATCTCCCGAACATTAAGTTGCCGCCAGCAAACGGTCCGGATACGGTAAGAATCGTATTATCAATGTCGCGGCTATAGCTGGTGAATTTGTTTGTAGAAGGGTTGTATCCCGGCATGGCTGTTGCACTGGATTTACCTGAATATAATTTATCCGATTCGAGACCAAAGTTAAAGGTTAACCCGTTGTCAAGCTTCACCGCACCCTTTATTTTTGTATCAAATTCATGCATTGTGCTTGTGACCCTTGCTCCGGTCTTCATGTCCCTCCACTTGTAGTACGGAAATTCCATTATGAGCTCAGTGCCTGTCCAGTCAATCATATAATTATTCTTTGTCTTAGCAACTTCAGCTTCATGGCTTTCGCAACCATAAGCGCCATCTCATAACGGGTTACCATACGGTCCCCGTTAAAAATTTTACTACTATTATCAATGACCCCGGCTTTAACCAGTTCATCAATAGCTTCATAAGACCAGTGATTTTTCGGTACGTCACAAAACGTTCCTTCAGCCGCAAATACCGGCCCGGCAATACTCAATACAAATAGTAGAACTAAACAGACTACTATTGCTTTTCTCATTCGCCTTCCTCCTCGCGCAACCTAAATTTTTTCAATAGCTGCTCCATAGTCAACTGCATGCTTCTAGAAGAAAAATTCAAGTTGCGCCCGGTACCATTTTTCTTTAGAATAGGAGGTTCCGTTAACCGGTTTTGCTTCTAAATATCTGCCTGTAAACAATACGTTTTTCACCGGAACATACCGGTATGTTAGCTGATACCCTTCCTGCCCGTTAGTTTTGCTCATAGAAGTCACTTTGGTACTCTGTGTATAACCATAATCCGCGATATCATAAGCGGAAACAATGGTTGCCTTTGCATCATTTTTTACATAGTCGAGGTTCCAGCCATAGGACTTGGGAGTTGACGGAACAGCGGCTTTATACCCGATGCCTGCCAGAGTGGCTTTTGCATTATCACTACGGTTGCTTTCCGCATAATCGGCAATCAGCTTCCAGTCATCGCCCACTTTTTGGGTAACTGCAAATTCTTTAATTATCCCCTTTTTATACAATTTATTAGGTGAATAGGTACGATAATATCCACCATCAAGAGTTGTGCGGTTGCTAACCGGGTACTGGAAATTGATCGAAGCCAAAGTAGCACCATAGGTCGGGCTTAAATCGGAAACAACCGTAGACGTATTCGGCAAAGCAGTATAATAGTCCAGTTTTCCTTCCGTTACCAAGACCTTCATTTTACTGCCATATTGGTACGATAACCCTGTCATAAACTGATCAAGAACCAGCCCGTTAATTAAGATATTTTCCATGCGTCCTACTCGTAGTGTACCTGCACCAACCGGTCCGGAAGCCACATAACTTTCCAGGTCAAACGCGCCTGATTTGTTGTCCACGGAATGGTTGGCATTATTAATAGCTCGGCTGCCTTCCAGCCTAAGCTCAGCCGTCCAGCCGTCGCCAATATCGGAGCTGCCTACCAGTTCCATAGTATAGTTGAAATCATCCGACGTACTAACAGTCACACCGTCTTTGGTTTTATGGTCATAGCGAATCCGGAAATTACTGCCGGACCAATTAATCAAATGCTTTTGCGCGTTTTGCGCAAGTTTACTTTCCACCGCGCTCAGACGAACCCCCATATTGGTAAGTTCCTTGCTGAATTCGATACTCAGCTTATCTAAAATCGCTTTCGATTCTGCATCGGCTTTATCTGTATTCTGAAGCGCTTTAGCAACAATCACTGCCATTTCATAACGGGTAATTAACCTATCCCCACGAAATGAGGCGTCATTATACCCCTCAATAACACCGGCTTTAACTAACTTAGCAGCAGCGTCATAGGCCCAATGATTTGCAGGAACATCCGAAAAAACAGATTCCGCAGCGAATGCCGCACCGGCATTACCAACTATCAATACCAAAACAAAAATAAATGCAATGATTTTTTTCATTATACTTCCTCCCAAACTATAAGATAATCTACTACTAGAATACTTATGGGATTTTTTATGTGTATTTGATGCCAACCTGCCGTGAATCTAAATTTCACTCCCTTCCCTCACAACTGTACATCAAAAACATTCATTGTTAACGTTAACGAAATTATTTTTCATTACTATTTCCATGATTCAATATAAGGTACATTATCGACTTATCATTTGAAATAGCCGTTTTATTGCTGCTATTACACTCTAAACTTGCTAATAATTCCCCTTAAATTTTCAGCCATTTGTTCTAAATGCTGGCTGGATGCGGCAATTTCTTCAATAGAAGCTGACTGCTCCTCAGTAGCGGCAGACACAGCCTGCGTTTGAGTGGCATTATTTTTACTTTCTTTTTCTATATCTTCTACCGCTTGTGCTATTTGTCGACTGCCGCTTGTAATCTGCTGGATAGCCGCTGATATTTCGTGAACCTGATCCGATATGGCTCGTATCATATTCCTGATTTCCCGGAAGTTTTTCCCGGCTAAAGTCACTATTTCGGACCCAGTACTGACTTCTTTCTTGTTGTCATTCATAGAACAAACGGCTTCGTTCGTCTTTTGCTGCACTTCGTCAATAAGTAGGGTAATTTGATGAGTTGCCTTTTGCGATTCTTCAGCCAATTTTCTAACTTCATCGGCAACAACAGCGAACCCTCTGCCTGCTTCTCCGGCCCGTGCTGCCTCAATCGCCGCATTCAAAGCCAGCAGATTGGTTTGTCCTGCAATATTAGAAATCGTTTCGACAATCTGACCAATTCGCTGCGAATTTACTTCCAACTGAGAAATAGCATTAGCTGTCACCGTTGTTTTCTCTTCAATGACCTCCATCTGTCCCACAGCTTTTTTAATGGCTTCTTCTCCGTCATTTGCCGCCCTTGCTGTTTTTTCAGCCGACTCATTAACCACCGATGAGTTTGTGGCGACTTGTTGAATCCCCTTCGTTATTTGCTCAACCACTTCGGTCGCTGATTGAACCAATTCCATTTGCTTATCCGACCCCAGTGCCACAATCGATACCGAACTGGCCACCTGAGTTGCGGCTTGCGCCGATTGTTCTGAATTCGACGCCAATTGTTTGGAGGACCCAATTAGTTGTTCAGAGGTACCGGTAACTTGTTTAATAAGGTTCCTCAAATTTTTGCTCATCTTATCAAAAGCAGTCGCCAGTATACCAAACTCATTGCTTTGCTGTAGTTGCTGCGCAGATACTTCCTTTGTAAAATCTCCACTCGCTAAAGTTCCTAAAAATTGAGTAGCAGACGCCAGAGGCTGGGTAATCGACTTCGC
>JAGGAA010000287.1 GCA_017889675.1 Bacillota bacterium
TAAACTGGTATAAATAAGGTGTTGACTTCAAAGCTGAGTTGGAACCTATCCAAAAAATAGCTAAGTAGTGAACTAACTCTCACGTTATATTAAAAAACATTGGCTGTTCATCAGGCAGATGAACAGCCGCTTGTTTTTGCGTAAGCCGAATACCACATGCTATGCATGTGATTCCAAAAAGCTTTATAGCTATGCGTCGAAAATAACAGCCTCCTTTGTTAGAATAAATGCAGGTTTGCCGACCGCATAACTGTTTATTGAACTGGTACGTGAGCACTGAGTTCGAAAGTTTCTCTTTTTTGCAGTATTTTTAGCGGATTTATGATAAAATTAGCTGGGAAATATAGTAGTTTAGATGCGGGAGAGGGACGAATCATGACAGCGTGGAGTGTATTTGAAGTTATGGGGATAGTAGCTTTTGCGATTTCTGGCGCATTAACAGGGATTCAAAAAAAACTGGATGTCTTTGGTGTGTTGGTATTGGCGATAACGACAGCCATTGGCGGCGGGGTACTGCGGGATGTTATTCTTTTTCACTTACCGTTGGTTGGACCGGTTCAAATATACTATTCAGGTAGTTGATGCCATTGGGTTGGGCGCTTTTACGGCTACTAGTGCTAATCTTGCCATTCAGCATAACCTGGATTCCTTATTTATCGTTACGACTGTCGCTGTAATTACAGGGATTGGCGGCAGTGTCATGCGGGATGTGTTTGTCAAAGAAATCCCCTATGTGTTTCGCCAGGAGGTCTACGCAATTACTACCATCGTGGGTGCTATGGCATTTTATTATGCTCAATCGTATTATAGTGGCAACCTACCATTGTATCTTTGTTTTTGTATTACGACAGGCTTGAGATTGTGCTGTATTAAATACGGCTGGAACTTTCCAATTCTTGGCTTAGATTCTAAGGATGTAGTGTCCGAGAACCGTAATTCTGGTAATTAGTGATTTGGATTGTGCTGGGGATGGGGTATAATAGGAAAAACTGAGAAATACAAGAAGTAATGGAAGCTGTTCATCGTTGGATGCGACAGCTTCTTTACTTTTTAAATCAGATATGGAATTATGCGCTTTTGCCAACACACCACCTACCTGCAAAAGTCTTTAACACCAAGCTAAGCGTTTACCTGGTTGGCATGACAGTGATTCCCTTGCTGCTAACAACTGCAATAACTGGTTATAATGGCGAAAAAGCATTGATTGAATTAGTTATTGACCATAATTGGAATGCAGCTTTGCATACAGCCGAGGATATTGACAGGATGTTTGGCGAAAAGATTAGAATTTTGCGAATGGCTGCTGCTACCAGTGAGATTAAATCTATGATTTCAGAAAAACAGTTGCCACTGCTTAAGTCTATTGAGGGACAGGATGCGGATATACTGATTGTCACGACAGCAGATGCTGATGGCAACCTGATTGCCCGTTCTGATGCGCAACCGATCGAAAGATGGATTAATTATAGCAACAATAGCTATTTCCAGAACGCGAAACAAGCAGGCAAGACTACTATTTCCGATGTTATTTTATCGAAAACTACAGGCTATCCTAGTATTGTTATTGCTCAACCCATTCAGGATGAGCAGCAGAAGATAGTAGGTATTTTATCGATTACCGTTGAGTTGAGAACAGTTATGAGCATATCAACCGAACAAAAATTGGTCAAACTGGATATATTTATCTTGTTAATCAAGACGGCCATATTCTGGTACATCCTGACTGGAAACTGGTTGCTAGTCAGGATGATGTTTCGCAGTGGGCTCCGGTTGAGGCCGTTATGGAGCAAAAGACTGGGTGGACAGAATATGAAGTTAATAGACAAAAAAAATTGGCTACCTATAGCTATATCCATACTACTGGTTGGGGGTTAGTGGTAGAGCAGCCACTTAATGAGGCTTTGGAATATGTAAATCATGTCAAGCGGACGGGAATTGTCATGAGCATGCTGGCTGCTTTGGTTGCCTCATTGCTAAGTATCATTATTGCAGGTATGATGACAAAGCGCATTACTAACATAGCAGCGATCACCGACCACTTGGCTACCGGTAACATGAATGCATCGCTCAAGGTTACAAGTAACGATGAAATTGGGCAGTTAGCTCTGGCATTTAATAAGATGGTAGTCCAACTAAAAGCTAGCAGGACAGAACTGCGTGACAGCGAAGAAAAATATCGCTCGCTGGTGGAAAATAGTAATGTTGGTGTATACCGTAAGACCGGCAATGATAATTCTTTTATCGAATATGCCAATCCGGCGCTTGCGAAAATGTTCGGTTTCCCTTCCGTGGAGGAACTGTTACAAGCGTCTGCAATCCAGTTTTCTGACCAGGAAAGTTTTAAGCTGTTGATTGAAGAAATCGACCAGCAGGGAGCAGTGAAAGAACGAGAAATTAGGCTGAAAAAAAAGGATGGAACTAGCGTCTGGTGTTCTGTAACTTCGATCAAACATTTTGATGAAAAAAGGCAAGTTTTTCTAATTGATAGTGTTGTAAAAGATATTACAGAGCGTAAAATCGCAGAGGAAGCTTTACGTCAGGTTCATGCCGATTTGGAGATAAAAGTAAACGAACGAACACAGGAATTAAGAGTGTTGAATGAAAAATTGTATAGGCTTTCTTTGGAAGACGGGTTGACCGGTATTGCCAATCGGCGCTGTTTTGATGAATTTCTGCAACGGGAATGGCAGCGAGCCAGACGGGAACAACTGCCACTGGCTTTAATTATGCTTGATGTTGATTTATTTAAACACTATAACGATACGTACGGTCATGTTTCTGGCGACGAATGTCTTAAGCGAGTTGCCGGAGTTATAAAAGAGGTAGCCAAGCGGGCGACAGATCTGGCGGCACGTTATGGCGGGGAAGAGTTTGCCATAGTCTTGCCCAATACAGATCAAGCAAATGCTGTGAAGTTAGGAAATGAGATCTTGGTTGGTGTTAGAGAATTGGGTATTCGTAATGCAACAGCTGTAAGCAGCCAAATCGTTACCATAAGTCTGGGCATAGCCGTGATTATACCGTCAGACATTACTACTCCCGAAAGCTTGATTATCGCAGCAGATCAGGCTCTCTATCAGGCGAAGAATGCAGGAAGAAACCAGTTGCAGGTGGCCTCGACGAATACGTAAACACGAATCCTTGTTATAATTTGCAAATTACTTGACAGTTGTATATAATTAAAGCACTAGTTAGGGTCGGCGTTACGTTTAAGCAGAGTGGACGGATGAAAGAATAATTAGTGAATACTATATAACTGGAGGTTCTAGTGAGTAAAAATGATAAGCTTTTAATTATACCGCTCGGGGGACTTGGTGAGATTGGTACCAGATATCTCTTATGTTATTGAAAACAAGGATAAAATCAGAGCCGTTGTCTTAACCCATGGTCATGAGGACCATATTGGCTCACTGTTTTATCTGCTGCGGCATATTGATGTACCTGTGTATGGTTCGCGGCTTACGTTAGGTTTGGTGGAGGGGCGGTTAAAAGAATATGATGTATCTACTGCTAACCTAATTCCGGTCGCTCCCGGCGATTCTGTTACGCTGGGTTCATTTGAAGTTGGTTTTATCCGGGTTAACCATTCGATTGCTGATGCGCTGGGGATTTATCTAAAAACGCCAGTCGGTACAGTGGTTCATACTGGAGACTTTAAAATCGACCAGACTCCTGTTGATGGCAAGATGATTGATATCCATAAATTCGCTGAATTAGGTAATCAAGGAGTGCTTGTACTGCTGTCAGACAGCACCAACGCCGAACGCCCAGGCTATACCAAATCGGAACGCACTGTAACGGTGAGTCTTGATGAGCACTTTCGCACAGCAAAGGGACGTATTATCCTAACCACCTTTGCTTCTAATGTATCCAGACTGCAGCAGGCCATTAATGCGGCCTGTAACTATGGGCGCAAAGTAGCACTGCTCGGACGGAGCATGGTGACAGTGGTAACTAAGGCCAGTGAGCTTGGTTATATGGACATACCAGAAGGAGTCCTGATTGGCGTTGATGAAATCAGTCGCTACCCTGATAATCAAATGCTGATCTTAACAACCGGCAGCCAAGGCGAACCCATGGCTGCGCTCAGCCGTTTGGCGTCGAAAAGTCACCGTAGTCTGCAACTAGCTCCAGGAGATACTGTGCTAATAGCAGCCAACCCAATACCAGGCAATGAACGCTCGGTTGGTCGCACTATTGATGCTTTAATGCGTTCTGGGGTTCAGGTTGTGTATGAACGATCCTCAGGTATCCATGTTTCGGGACATGCCAGTCAGGAAGAGCTTAAGCTTATCTTGAACCTGGTTAGTCCTAAGTTCTTCATTCCTGTTCACGGCGAACACCGAATGCTTCGACAACATGGTAAACTGGCACAAGAAACAGGCATACCTAAGGAAAATGTTTTTATTGGCGAGAATGGACAGGTTTTGGAGTTTACGGCTGAGACCGGACGTTTTGCCGGTAAAGTAACTGCTGGCAAAATCTTTGTTGACGGTCTGGGTGTCGGTGATGTCGGCAATATTGTTATCCGGGACAGGCGGCAATTATCTCAGGACGGGGTATTGATTGTTGTGGTTACCCTTGACAAAAGTCGTGGTTGCGTTCTGGATGGTCCTGATATTGTTTCGCGGGGATTTGTCTATGTTAGAGACTCAGAAGCCCTGATTGATGAGTCGCGTAATATTGTGAAAACTGTGTTAGAACGTTTTGAAAATCAGCCAATCACCGAATGGGCTCCCCTGAAGAATGGTATTCGGGAAGCATTGGCGAAGTATTTATTTGCAAAAACCGGCCGGCGCCCCATGATCTTACCAATTATCATGGATTTATAAGGTATTGCTGTTACGCTGAGCTGAATAAGTCATAGTAAAAACCCTGCAGGATATTAATTTCTGCAGGGTTTTTGATATAAAGCAAGAATTTAATTAAAATTACCACCTGACAACAAATTAAATGACAAGAAAGAAGGGTATTACTTATGTTTGTGCAAAAGAAAAAGGTTTGCATGTCTATGCTGCTTACATTACTGTTTACAATTATGGTTGGCGCAACCTTAGTGGAGGCTGCACCGACGCCTGCTGCAATTGTCGGTGTTGTTGACGTCGCATATCTGCTCAACAACCATCCGGATACGCCTAAGGCAAATGCAGAACTTAAGGTAGCGCAGGAGCAGGCGAAACAGGAGTTCGAGACCAAGTCAGCCGGTTTGGGTGACAAGGAGAAGCGGGACCTTGATTTGCAGCTAGGGCAGCAGCTGGCCCAGAAACGGCAGGAACTGCTTAAGCCTATTACAGAGGGAATTGCCAGTGCAATTAAGGAAGTGAGAGCAGCTAAGGGTTTGTCAGTGGTGCTAGGGAAAAATGTCGTCATTGACGGCGGGGTAGACATTACCTCTGATGTGCTGAAGAAACTTACCGGGAAGTAAGCTGAGGAAACACTTGACATCTGGCAAGCGTTTCGATATACTAATGAACAATAATATTGAATTAAAAACGATGAGCAGAAGAGTAGGCATAACAAAGATATTTTCAGCGAACTGGGTTTGGTGTGAGCCAGTAACTATCTGATATGACTGAAAATCCTCTGTGAGTTGCAGGCTGAACAATAGTAAGCTTTGCCGGGGCCCGTGAGGGTAACAGTGCCCGTTATTGTGCTGGGGTATCGAGCTTTGCTCCGTACTTTAATGAGAGATTGCAGTCTTTACATAATGACTGTAATAATTAGGGTGGTATCGCGGATTAACCTCCGTCCCTTTGTACAAGGGGACAGAGGTTTTTTTATTTTATATTTTATAAGGAGGTAATTTGAAATGAATGTTCATGAGCTAAACTTAGTAAAAATAAAAGAGGCATGGCAACGAATTACCCCCTTCGTTCATCAGACCCCGCTGCACCATTCCCGTACTTTAAGTGAAATAGCCAATTGCCAGGTCCACTTAAAACTGGAAAATATGCAAAAAACGGGTTCTTTCAAAATCCGGGGGGCTGTCAATAAGATATTCAGTTTGCGTCCGGAAGAGATGGCTTGTGGGGTAATAACAGCCTCGGCCGGCAATCATGCCCAGGGCGTAGCCTGGGCGGCAAAAGCCTCGAATGTACCTGCCATTGTTGTTATGCCGGAAAAAGCACCAACAGCCAAGGTACGGGCTACCAAGGCCTATGGTGCCAATGTAGTGCTGTATGGTCAGAATTATGATGAAGCCTACCAGCACGCCCGTAAGCTGCAGGCAGAGCAAAACAGAACCTTTATCCATGCATTTGATGATCCAGCGATCAT
>JAGGAA010000043.1 GCA_017889675.1 Bacillota bacterium
ACTGTGCCTACTAGGTTAGTTTCGACTAACACGAGTGGATAAGAAAAGGTTAGCAGCAGCTAACATCCAGTGTAAAAAAACGGTTAGCGTCAGCTAACATCTAAATTTTAACCCTCTGCTATAGAATATGGGGAAGAGCGCAAAGTGTTACTGATGGTAATATTAGTTTTTTCTGTTGCCATATTAAAGCGTTGGTTCCCTCGTGCCGACAGGGGGAGTTAATTACCAAGCCGCCACCATGGACGGCGGTAAAACCCGTACCGCCGTCCAACGAGAGAAATGCTGATGCAGTTTGAGGTGTACAAGGAATGGATTGCCGATGATATCCGCGAGACGGAGGCCCGAGAAGCTGCGCAGGCTACCTTGCAGATACTACAGGAGAATATCCTGGACGTATTGGCTGACCGGCTTACTGTGGTTAGGCAGTTGCTGCGGGACAAGGTTCTTGCGGTAGAGGACGCGGGTGTGCTGAAGGCAGTTCATAAGCTGAGTGTAAGAGCAACCAGTTTGGAAGAATTTGACCACCAGTTGGAAAAATTGCTATCTGCATAAAAAATAGCCGGCTGCAGCTGCAGCCGACTATTTTCTTTGGGATAGGTGGCGGTTGCTGTACAGCAACACAGGTGAAAAGCTACAGCAAGTTACGTGGATTTTTAAAAATAGAATCCAGTATTTATGCGGATCTGCGGTTATAGCATAAGTAACTTATTAAGTGAACTCGTTTCAGCAGAGCTGAAACATCGGGGGTTCAGGTGGAGTAGACTCAGTGATTAAGATAAAAGTTTAATCTAAAAGGTTCAATGTGGCGTGTACACTCAGTTTCATTCCGATTGCAAGCGAATCTTCATCCAAGGTAAATTTGGGGTGATGCAATGGGAAATCACAGCCTTTGTCTGGATTTCCTGTTCCGACAAAGATGAAACATCCCGGTACTTCGTTGAGATAAAAGGAGAAGTCTTCACCGGCCATCAGCGGTGGGACTTTCGCCACGGCCTGTTTGTCCCAAAAAGTTTCAACTGTCTCCTCGACAATTTTAGTGATTGTTTCATCATTGGAGACAGAATCATACCCATAATGATAGTCAAATTTGTAAGAAGCACCATGGGTTTTAGTAATCCCATCGATGATTTTTTCGATTTGCTGCTCAGCCTTTTGGCGAATCGTCTTACTGAAGCTGCGGATTGAGCCACACAAGGTAACCGTATCAGGTATAACATTATTGGAAGTACCACCGTGGAAAGTGGTTACCGTAACAACTAATTTTTCCATGGGATCGAGATTACGAGAAACAATATGCTGTAAATTGGTTACAACCTGAGCGCCAATGGCAATCGGATCGACAGCGAGATGTGGTTGAGAAGCATGTCCGCCCTTGCCTTGTATAGTTGCTTCAAACGTATCGGATGCAGCCATAGCAGGACCATAAACAATTCCTATTTTTCCTACCGGGATATGACTCATTAAATGGAAACCTAGAATCATGTCTACATTTGCCATTACACCTGCCTGAATCATTTCGCGGGAACCGCCAGGGAATAATTCTTCGGCATGTTGAAAAATAAACCGGACTTCTCCTTTAATCTGGTGGCGTAATTGGGAAAGAATTTTTGCAGTTCCCAATAGCATGGCGGTATGGCCGTCATGACCACAAGCGTGCATAATTCCAGGAGTTTGTGAAGCAAAAGCCAACTTGGTTTCTTCTTGTATCGACAAAGCATCCATGTCTGCTCGCAGTGCTAGAATTTTTCCGGGGTTATCGCCAATTAGGCGAGCCATCACGCCTGTCTTAGTGGGACGAGAGACTTCCAGATTTTTCAACTTACATAGATTGTCATAAACAAACAGAGCTGTTTGTTCTTCCTGGAAGGATAATTCCGGATTTTTGTGTAGGTGTCTTCGCCAGGCAATCACCTCTTCTTTTGATTGTTCTATCAAATTATCAACTATCACAATCCCGACTCCTCTCTCTCGGTGTTTATTGCACAATAACATATAAAGGCAGAGTAAAAAAATGCACCTTTAATTACGCAATATAATAGAAAATTTTTTTAAATTCAGAATAGCACATGTATGTAATAAACATCAAGAAGTTTTTTAATTGCTGAAATTTTCATGACACTTCTTGACAAATTAATCCAAGGACAAATATAATCATTTTGGAACTATTTTCTTAATTATTACTAAAATAATTAAGAGCGAATAGTAAATTCCAAATTCATCCGTATTGTAACTATTTAATGAAAGGAGGTTCAAGAATGCGTTACGAGTATAGCGTGTATCTAAAAATACTCGGCAAAAGTATTTTTAATACGAAAAAACCTATTCAGACGTTAAATCAGTTTATAAAGGAGAATTATCATGAATGATTATGCCGGTGGCAAACATAAATGGTATGAAAAAATACCAAGTGCATTCGTCATTTTATTTTTAATCATTATCGCCGTCTGCGCCTTAACCTATGTTATTCCATCAGGTGAATTTCAAAGAACAATGGTTAACGGGCGTAATGTCGTCGTTGCGGGAAGTTATACACATTTAGAAAAAACATCAAAAATGACAGTTGATTTATGGGGCCTCTTCAAAGCAATTCCAACTGGAATGGTTGCAGCTGGACCTGTTATGATGATTGTTTTCTTGGCAGGTGGTATGTTTAAGATTTTGGAACGTACAAAAGCCATCGAAAATGCTGTAGGAATTACCATAAGGACTATAGGTGTATCCACAAAATCAAAACAATTGATGTTATTTGTTTTAACTTTTGTTTTTGGCTTTTTTGGTGCCGTAGTTGGCTTCGAAAATGTAATAGCATTTGTGCCACTTGGAATAATGGTTGCATTGAGTATGGGCTACGACCTTATGGTTGGAGCCGCCATTGTCATTGGCGGCGTCGCTATTGGGTTTGGGACTTCTCCGATAAATCCATATTCTATAGGCATTGCACATGCAATCGCTGAATTACCCATATTCTCAGGAATGGGACCTAGAACATTGTACTGTATTATATGTCTTTTGATTTTGATTCACCACATCTCACGCTACATGAAAAAAATAGAAAGAAATCCTGAAATGAGCTTGGTTAAAGGGATATCAACGGAAGGGTTATCAATTGATAAAGAAAGAATTAATGAATATAAACTGGATACTAGAGGAAAATTAGTTCTTTTACTCTTCGCTTCTTTTATTATTGTAATTGTATTTGGAGTAATACAATATAAGTGGTATCTAACAGAAATTTCTGCTCTTTTTGTGTTGTATGCAATTCTTTTTGGGGTAATCGCGCGTTTTAATGCAGACCAAATAGCTGATACATTTGTCCAAGGAGCTTCCGAAATTGCTGGGGGTGCGATGATTGTTGGTTTTGCTAGGACGATTATGGTTATATTAGACCAAGGTAAAATTGGTGATACCATTATTAATACATTGGCAGCACCTTTGGTGAATTTCCCGCCGGCGATTTGTGCTATATTAATGACACTGGTTCAAGGAGTTATAAACTTCTTTGTCCCATCAGGAAGCGGACAAGCTATGGCAACTATGCCTATCATTATTCCGCTTAGCGATCTTATTGGTGTGAATCGGCAAATCGCCGTTCAGGCATTTCAAATGGGTGACGGTTTTTTAAATCTTATAATACCAACATCTGGAGGTCTTTTAGCGATGTTGGCATTAGCAAGAGTTCCATTTGACAAGTGGTGTCGTTTTGTAGTTCCTATTGTAGTAAAATGCATGATTGTAGGTTGGATCTTTTTGGCTATTGCTACATATTATAATTGGCAATAATTTTTTTCTCATCTTTTAAAACCAAAGATAAACTTAAAGTTCTCTTACTGAGCTTGTTCAGGTGTTTCGAAATGAGCACCCTGAATAAGCTCTTTTTATTGTTATTTTTCCAAGAAAAGATAGTTACGATTTAGTTAAACTATAGTGTATAATAAGTACGATAATATTTACAAGTTACGGGGTATAGCATGGCACACAGAATTGGAATCATTGGGCCTACCCGGTCAGTAGAACGGATCCTGACGATAGCTCAAAATTTTGAACATAATATTGAATTTGTTCCGTTTCCTTTTGAGGATGAAAGTGACATTATCCATATTTTACAAAAAAATCAGGTGGATACTAAAGGCTGGCTATTTACTGGGTCAGTCACATATTTTATCGCCAAAGATTATTTGTCAACAGAAGATAACATAGCTTATTGCGAACCGACGGGGGCAGGTTTTTACATTAACTTATTGCAAATGGCGATAAACAATAACGCTCTACCGCGTTTTTCTGTTGATATGTTTGAATCCTTAATGGATATTGAACGATTCATACAAGAAACCGGCATTAAATGGCAGGATGTTCACATTAGATATTATAAAACCCAATATGATCCAGAGGAAATCATTCAATTCCATCTTCGTTTATGGCAAGAAGGAAAGATTGATGGAGCAATTACTGCATTGCGAAGCGTTTTTCATGCACTAAAAACACATGGTGTACCTGTTTACCAGTTTACACTGACCGAGCAGGAAATTTATCAATCCTTGAAAATAATTATTGAAAAAGTAAAGGCATCTTATTTCAAAAATACCCAAGTTGGACTTGTACTTATTGAAATCGGCCAATATGACGAAATTATTGAGAAAGCTAAAACTCCATATGTTCTTCAAGCTTTAGAGTTGAAACTAAAGGAGCTTCTGTTGCCTCTTTGTGAAAAACTAGATGGTTATCTATTAGATAAGGGAACTGGCGTGTATGAAATTTTTAGTACGCGTGGAGCAGTCGAAAGTGAAATTAATATGCTCCAGAATACGGTTCAGCAACTTTTCGCAGTTGTTGACTGTAACGTTCCCGTTATAGCTGGTATAGGGTATGGCGCAACTCTTTTTGCTGCTGAAAGGAATGCCTATTGCGCTATTCGAAATGCCCGTGGAAAAAAGAGTAACGATATAATCATTGTCCAAGATAACGGGGTCATTGTCGAAGCAGTTAATGAGGAAAAACAAATAAGCTACTCTTATTACTCAAATGACAAAGAGTTGATAGAAAAACTACACCAAGCAGCTGTAGGCATCAAGATATACCAGAAAATTGTAGCAACAATACGACGAATGGGCTGGGATACGTTCACAGCAATCAAATTAGCCAGACAATTATCAGTTACTGAACAAAATATCCGCCGTATCATGACCGGTCTTTGTGCTGCGGGGTTAGCCATGCAAGTCGGCGAAGAGATTGTCGCGACGAGAGGCAGACCGGGTAAATTATATCGGTTAGTTTAATACTATTATCGTTGGGCTATGTTAGAGTATGTGATATTTTTATGGACGAATCTCTCAAAAAATACTATAATTTTACGTAAGAATATTTATTAATAAAATATAGCAGACGGCAGCTGCAAGCGTGTTATTTATAAGTAAGCATTGCGGGTGCATTTTGATAAACTAGCAAGGATGCTGGGCATAGGCCTGGCTTTTTTTTATCCAGATGGAAAGTATAGGCTTGAACGACTAAGTTCTGCCGGCGTCCTGAGGGACTTGGCACAAGCCAAGTCTTATCTTAGTCTACCAGAATTTATAACACAATTCTGTTGACATAAGAACGACTAAGGCTTCTGCCGGCGTCCTGAAGGACTTGGCACAAGCCAAGTCTTTTCTTATGATTTGTATGCGAAAGGGTGGCGCTAGTATGTTCAATTCTATGCGCAATAAAATAATCACTGCATTTATCATTGTTACTACCGTCCCCCTGATATTGTTAGCTTTTTTTGTCTATCAGGAGATGGAAGGAGCTCTGGAAAAGGAAATAAGAGAAGGTACTAGTAAAGAAATGATCCAAATGGATCATGCGATTGTTACTATGCTGAATGGTATGAAAGAAGACTGCCAGTACTTGGCTATCAATCCGTTTGTTGAAATGGCTGATACTGTGGATACATTTTATAATACACAACAAGAATTTGTACGTCCGAGCAATGACAGTGTACACGAGAAGATTTACCGGGAACTTGAACGATATGCGCAGCAACATCCGGAGGCAGCTTATGCCTATTTGGGAACAGAAAAAGGCGGATTTATCGGATGGCCGCGAAAGGCTGCGCAAAAGGGTTTAGACCCGCGCAAGCGTCCCTGGTATAGGCCGGCGATAGAGAATCAGGAAGAAACTTTTCTGTCTGAACCGTATGAAACCTACGACGGCAGTAAATTTACCGTGACCGCATCGCATTTTGTAAGAAATTTCGACGGTGCAGTGATTGGTGTTCTGGGTATTGATGTAAGTTTGGATCAATTTACTAGAAAAATTTCAGAAATAAAAATAGGTGAAACAGGATATGTTTTTATGCTGGCCAGGGATGGAACAATTATGGCTCATCCGAATCCGGAGTTCTTGGGGCATACTATTGCCCAATTGGCGAGCGGCGGGGCACTAACCCCAAAAGGCAGTACGACCAGTTGGGATTTTCCTGAGTACCAGCGCCTTTTGGCAGGTTCAAATACATATTTTAAAACTATGATTGAAGGTCAAAGATGCGTTGTCAATATGCAGACTTCGGGCATGAGAAACTGGACTTTAGTCACGGTAGTATCTGTAGACGAGATTGCTGACAGGGCGAAAAAAGTCAGTATTCCTTTAGTTGCTGGTACGATTGTTCTACTTAGTATGATCTTACTTCTTATTCCGGCAGTTTCCTATCAACTGACTCGGCGCATGGATGAATTAGTCAGGCACCTTAACCATATGGCCAGCGGAGATTTTTCAGAGCGCTTGCCGGATAAGCTGCTTGCCAGCCATGATGAAATTGGCGGAGTGGCCAAGGCCATCGACTTTATGCAGATAAACCGTCAGCAGGCTGAATGGGAGCTACAGGCTAGCAATGAGGAGCTCTCGGCCACTTATGGGCAGTTGGCTGCGACGGAAGCGGAACTGCGTGTGCAACTTGAACAGCTTAACATAAAAACGCAAGAATTGGCTCAAAGCGAGGAACGATACCGTTTAGTGGCTGCGGGGTCGAAAGATGCAATATGGGATTGGAATATAAAAGAAAGAACGGTCGCTTTATTAGGACAATGGGCAGATAATCTTCATTTCTCACATATGTTTATAGACTGCGATATTTTCGATTCCCGCGTTGTAAATAAAATACATCCTGACGATTTGGATAAACGGCAGCAAAGCTTGGAAGAACATTTGACGGGAAAGACATCTGAATATATCTGTGAATATCGAATTATAAACCAAGAAGGTGAGACGTTATGGGTGCTTGGTCGCGGTAAGGCATTATTTGATGCAGATGGTAACCCTATCCGCATGGCTGGCTCTATGACAGATATAACACAGAAAAAAATGCAAAGTATGAAAATACACCATTTGGCTTACCACGATATTTTAACAGGATTGGCCAACCGTCTGTCATTTTTAGAAAAACTTTCGGCAGAATTAGATGTTCAAAAGGGCCGTGGGGCAGGTGCTTTACTATTTATCGATTTAGATAATTTTAAGATGATCAATGATTCCATGGGCCATTCTGTAGGAGATCAGTTTCTGCTGCGAACCGCAAACGCTTTAAAAAAGGTTGCTCAAGAGCAATTTGTAGCGCGGTTGGGCGGAGATGAGTTTATAATTATCTTTTCTGGTGAAACGGATCGTCAGACCATAAGCGAATTTGCGCAGAAATTGATTCAAGTGGTGGGTGAGGTATGTTATGATCCATTGGTAGTGACGCTCAGCATCGGCATTGCATTATATCCTGATGATGGATGTGATACGAAATCCTTATTGAAAAATGCCGATATTGCTATGCAGTGCGCCAAAAAACAAGGCAAACATCGTTATGAATTCTTTACAACTGATATGGAAACAGATATTATTCATAAAATGCGACTAGAAGCTGGTTTGCATAAGGCTTTGAAAAATGGCGAATTTGTTTTATATTATCAACCGATTGTTAATGCGGATAACCAGTTGGTTGCTTTTGAGGCTTTAATTCGCTGGCAAAGTCCGGACTATGGTTTGGTTTCTCCGGCACAGTTTATTCCTGTTGCCGAGGAAAGTAATTTAATTGTGGAAATTGGTGAATGGGTTTTGCGGACAGCTTGTTTATTTGGCAAAAGGCTGCAGGATGCGGGTTTAACGAATGTGCATATGTCTGTTAACGTGTCGGTTAAAGAATGGCTGCAAGATGATTTTGCCGATAAAGTTGCAAGAGTTTTAGAGGAAACTGCTTTTCCCAAGGACTGCTTAATTTTGGAAATTGTTGAGACGATGCTTATCGAAAATTTTAAAAACGTGACTTACAAAATTTGCAAGTGACAGACGCGGGGAGTCCGGAGCTCGCTGGCTGATGTCGGCACAGGATATAGT
>JAGGAA010000288.1 GCA_017889675.1 Bacillota bacterium
GGATAAGCCCATACCAACAATTGCAGCCGTAGCTGTGAGCATTTCCCGCATGCCCGGGCCGCCTTTCGGACCTTCATACCTTACTACAACCACATCACCGGGTTTAATCTGCCCCCCGTAGATGGCAGCGACAGCTGGCTCTTCCTGGTTGAAAATTCTGGCCGGACCTTTGTGGTGGTGCATTTCCGGTACAACTGCCGCACTTTTGCATACGGCCCCTTCAGGTGCCAGATTGCCATATAGCAATTGCAGTCCGCCTTTGGCTGAATACGGGTTATCCATTGGCCTAATGACATTGCTATTGATTACCTTAGCATCACTGACATTCTCGGCAACCGTTTTACCAGTTACGGTTAGGGCATCGTTGTGCAACAAACCAGCTTTACTCAATTGGCCCATTAATGCCGTTATACCGCCAGCATTATGAACATCAGCCGGATAATGGCCATTATTGGCAGGTTTGATTTTTACAAGGTGAGGGACTTTTTGAGCAAGTTCAGCAAAGCTGTTGATATCAAAATCAATATCTGCAGTTTTAGCCAACGCTGTTAAATGTAAAAGTGTGTTAGTTGAGCCCCCAATAGCCAAGTCCACAGTAATTGTATTTTCAATGGCATCTTTGGTCACAATCTGCCGTGGCAAAATTGACTTGTTGTACAGTTCCATAATCTTCATACCTGTTTGTTTGGCTAAAGCTAACCGTCTGCCAGTCCCTGCCAGGCAGGTCGCACCAGGCAAACACATGCCAAGCGCCTCAGTGAGGTAGTTCATGGTATTGGCTGTTCCCAGCAAATTACAGGCGCCACAACCAGGCAGTGCATCTCTTTCTCTTCTTGATAATTCCTCACGGGTAATAATGCCTCTAGCGACATCGCCCTGTGCAGCCATCAAGTCAGTATAGCCAATTTCCTGATCATCAACACAACCAGTAGCCATTGGTCCACCGCTAATCATAATGGCCGGAATATTGAGGCGAACAGCCGCCATCAGCAGCCCTGGTGTTATTTTGTCACAGTTAGTGATAAGTACCATAGCATCATATTGATGACCGTTGATCATACATTCTACCGAGTCACAAATCAATTCCCGGCTTGCCAGTGGATAGTGCATGCCATAGTTGCCTTGCGCAATCCCATCACAAAGACCGATTGTCGGAAACTCTATTGGCGTGCCGCCTGCGGCAATAATGCCTTCTTTGACCGCCCTGGCTATGGTGTCCAAATGCCGGTGTCCAGGCATGGTCTCATTTTGAGTATTTACAACAGCAACCAATGGTTTTTCTAAATCTTCTGGTAAAAAACCCATCGAATAATATAACGCGCGATGTGTTGCCCGTTCTAGACCCTTTGTGGTTATATGGCTTCTCATGATTTTCTTTGCCTCCTCTTTCTAATTCGTATTTGCAATGAAGTCAAACATAACTCCAGCAAATAAAATGGGTTACTGAGGTTTTATGATTGATAGTATTCCTTAAAAACAATGATTCTACCTTCTGAATTTTTTGACATCATTATTAAGAATTTTGTCTTATTAGCTGACGATGGTGCAAATCACGATAGCCTAACAAACCAATTTTTCGTTATATTTTCCTATCATACCAGTTGTTGCAAACAATTGCAGGTTATTATAGATAAAATACAAATTATCTATAATATAAGTAAACAACGAGTATTTGCATCTTTACTAATAAAGATAAACAAATTATAATAACATCTGTACCAGTGATAGATACTATAATGAGGTGTTTAGATGAATGACTTAACAGAACTATTTTGGCAGGCATCGCTTGATGAAATAAAGCAAGGTTATCTCTATTACAAACAAACCGACGAGTTTGTTTGCCTGATTTGTGGAAAAAGCTTTGCCAATGGAGTAATTTACCCCCATCAAGATCAATTATACGAGGCCCGCAAGTATGTTGCGATTCACATTGCGGCACAGCACCACTCCCCCTTTGAAGTGCTGATTAACCTAGATAAAAAGTTAACCGGGCTAACCGATCACCAAAAAACGATTCTCGAGCTTTTCTATGAAGGACACACCGATACCGAGATTGCCAAAACCCTCAATACAGGCAGTACCTCAACTATCCGCAACCATCGCTTTTCTCTCCGGGAGAAACAAAAGCAGTCTAAAATTTTTCTCGCCATTATGGAACTGCTAGGCGAACAGACCCCCAAGAAACAAACCTTTATTGACATACCTCGCAGTACGCAAATGATCGATGAGCGCTTTGCCATCACTGAAGAGGAAAACAAAAAAATATTATCTGCCTGTTTTAAGCAAGGCTTAGATGGACCGCTTGCAGTATTTCCGCTTAAAGAAAAGAAACGCGTAGCTATCGTAAGGCATCTCTTAAAGAATTTTGACAGTGACAAAACCTATACCGAAAAAGAAGTAAACGGAATTCTGCAGCCATTTTACCATGATTATGTACTACTGCGCCGTTATCTCATTGAGTATGGTTTTATGGATCGTACCCAAGATGGCAGCTCTTACTGGGTTCGAAATTAGCTTGAATCATCTAAACCAAGAATGGAGTTGAAAATGTTGGATAGACGTAAAGAATTAAAAGCATTATATAAACAGACGGCTTTGCCGACCGGAATATTTCAGATAAAAAATCAAATTAATGGTAAGGTTTTTATTGGCAGCAGCACAAACCTAAACGCTATCTTTAACCGCCACCGCTTCCAACTTAAAATGAAATCCCATAAAAATGCAACATTACAGAAAGAATGGAATCAATATGGCCCAGAAGCCTATTCTTTCGATGTTCTTGAAACTCTAAAGCCAGAAGCAGTACCCTCAGAGAAATTAGCCGAAACCTTGTTAGCGCTGGAAGAAAAGTGGCTTACTGCTTTAAAGCCGTATGATGAACACGGTTACAATTGCCCAAAAGAGACCCCGCAGGTTTAATAGAGAAACTGCCATCGCAAGGTGGCAGTTTCCTGTTTATGCTACCAAATGAAAATACAGTGACACGTCCGCCTCATCTATAGTATAGTGTAAGTAGCGTTTATCTTCTTATGTAAGGAGTTGGTTGTTTGTCGCTTTCAAAATATGAAATATTTAATACCATTAGTGAAGTTGGCAGTCTAACCAAAGCCGCTGAAA
>JAGGAA010000044.1 GCA_017889675.1 Bacillota bacterium
CAAATGGATAGAGCCTCATTATTATCTACCAGGAAACAAGGCCAGTTGCCAATGTATATGGATATATGGTCGGCTGATTTTAATGATCCGGATAATTTCATTTATACATTTTTTGCGCCCCGTAATTCGGTAACACGCTCCTATAACTATAAAAATGAAACAGTAGCTGGCCAGTTGGAACAAGCACGGAAAATGACCAATCAGGAAGAACGTTATAAGCTGTATCAAGAAATGGAAAATCAGATTGTCATTAATGATGCTGCTTGGTTACCACTTTTTTCACCAGAACATCTATTTGTGGTTCAACCAAGAGTGAAGAACTTTAAAGTGGCTTGGAATGGCTGGGGTGATATGCCGTACTATGGTATCAGCCTGGAAGCAGCAAAATAAAGGAAAATTAGCGCTCGTTCTTTGTGACGAGCGCTTTTACTTACAAATCGGTAAAATAGATGGAGGACTATTATTATGAATGTATTGCGACAGAATTTAATTAATTCACTGAACGAGGGCGGTCCTGTCACCGGGGTAGCGGTGTGTTATCAATTAAAGCAAGACTTGGCAGAGGCCATAGCCCAGCTGCTGCCCTATCAAGTGTATGTGGTAAATACAGGAACAACATCACTTGCAGACCAGCAATGGTGTGATAGTGTGAGTCATGTTATCGAGGTATATGAACCTGATAAGCCAGGGTATGAAAAATGTAAATTGGAACGCATTCGCATGCTTCAGCGGGGATGTCGAATACTGAGCTTATTTGACTGGCAAAAAAGTTATTTGTCAGATGCTTTTTGGGGCAAGACGAACTATCGAGAGCTGGCGTTGCAGTTAGCACAAATAAAAAAAGCGCTGGAAGGGGTGGATACAATCCATATTACCTCAGCGCTAGGTACCGATATTTCCTTTGGCGTTACCGGACGGCAATGGATTGCTGCTGACGGTATTTGCAGCAGCAATCATTTGGCGCAACTGCCAGATGGCGAAATTTATACCTGCCCGATTGAAGAATCGTTCAATGGAATTTTGGTAATTGATGGTACAATTACTCGCTCGTGGCTGCCAGCTAAGCCACAAAGACTGGTGTTTGAGCAGGGGCAGCTTATGGAGTGCTCGTCAGAGTTTCGAAAATATATTGCACCGTTTGAGCCAGCGATTAACATGATTGGTGAGTTTGCACTAGGGTTTAATCCAGCTTAGCACCGTGCATTTTGCTCTTGGCGACAGCTATAATTTAGGAAAAAATCAGTGTAATTGTCATGTGGATATGGTTATTTGCCACCCCAAGATTAGTACATTTCCAGCTATCGACCTGCCCTACTTTTAGTATGGGCGGTGCATAGCGGAGTTCATTTTGCTAGAAAAAGAATGCCTAACAAGGAGTTACCTGGAATAGTGAAGAAATATTATGTGTATAGTATTGACAGATTAGTTAGCGAGGGCGATTAGAACTTTGACTTTTGGACATAGTATAGAAAGGAATGGTTAGACTGAAGTTATTCTTTAACCAAGAAAATGAAGTAGATATTAGTGGATTAAACAATAAATCTACCGTGCAAGATTTTTTCGATGGTGTTGATGAGTTTTTCACTGAGAATCCATTGCCATGTGATGAATGCAAGCAAAATTGCTGCAAAGGCAGATTTAAAATCAATATGGACAGTATCAGTGCTAAAAAGATATCCAAAGGAAAGGTTGAACGCATAATTCCCAAATTGTTTGTTAACGCAGGCGAAAATAAACTAGAGGTTTTCATGGTCGCCGGGAACAAGAAATGCCGTCATTTGAATGGTTTGTCGCGATGTCTTATTTACCAAGAGCGACCAGCAAGTTGTCGGACGTATATCTGTATTCCGAAAAGTATTTGTTACAAAATCCTCGATGCGGCCATTGTTGCGGAAATGCATCACGCAATGCGTGCCGAATTTCTTGATGTGGTTATAAAAGACCGGACAACTCCGCCAGGAGCTATTGAGCCTGCCAAAGCATTGCGCCAAGAAATAATAAGCACAAGCGTAGCATACGGGTGCAACAATTATAACGAAATCTTGCTTAAGGATTGTGTACGATCTGATTTTGCACACTCCAATGTATCACAAGAAGAAGCCCGCTTGTTTCATGAAATCATCAATAGAGAAGAAGTTTAGCACATGAATACAATTTTTCCATAAAAAATATAAAAATTGTATTACCACTTGGAATTTGCGAGAAAATTATGGTATAATGATGATGTATAGACATAATGTTAGTACTTGAGAGTTGACAGATTAATTAAAGGTGAATTTGCAGGGTCATGGATTGCTATAGCTATGCAAATTAGGATTTTTATTCGGAAATTTCAAGTAAGAAACATAGATTGTCTGCAAAAGATGGTCTATGTTTTTGTCGCAATATAGGTGGAAAATTATGGGAAGGTGGGATTTTACAGTGCCAACATTGATAAAACAGACACGAGAAATAAATCAACTGTTACAAAAAACCGAAAAAGTGAATTATAGTGAGGTTACTAAGCTCCTCAGCAGGTGCATGGCAGCTAATGTTTATCTTATTGGGAAAAAAGGTGCAATTATCGGTTATGCTTTGCATAAAGAATTTGAATGTGGAATCATGCTGGAGGACGTATTAGAGCAAGGGTCGTTTCCGGAAGAATATATGAAAACACTGAGAAGTGTACGTGAAACTACCTGCAATATTCGACTTAAGAGCGGTTGCTGTGTGTTTAATGAACAAATAAAATGTCCTGTTGATGGTGAAAAGTACACACTGGTAGTGCCTGTTGTTGGAATTGGTAAACGTCTGGGCTCTTTACTTATTGCAAAGTTTTATGAGGAATTTACTGAAAATGATCTTGTGCTGGCCGAGTATGGTGCCACAATGCTTGGTATGGAATTACTTCGGGGCCGGGTTGACCGATTAGAGGATGAGACCCGCAAGCGAACTACTGTACAGGTGGCTTTAAGTACACTTTCTTATTCTGAGCTTGAAGCGGCAATGAATATTTTGAGTGAACTTGATGGCAATGAGAACTTGATTGTGGCCAGCAAAATTGCTGACAGGGCTGGAATCACCAGGTCGGTCATTGTCAATGCCTTGAGAAAACTTGAGAGCGCAGGCGTGATTGAGTCCAAGTCGCTAGGCATGAAAGGTACCTATATAAGAATTCTCAATGAGTACTTGATTGAAGAGTTTAATAAGAAAAAACACTGAAATAAGCAGTAAATATAGAGGACGATTATTGATTTGGATATACATATTCAAATCAATAATCGTCCTTTTGTATTTCTTAGAAAAATATATACATACAACAAACCTTT
Organism: Bacillota bacterium; assembly: GCA_017889675.1. Classification (GTDB taxonomy): domain Bacteria; phylum Bacillota; class Negativicutes; order Sporomusales; family Sporomusaceae; genus Sporomusa. Next base: position 3,309 of record JAGGAA010000044.1, read on the forward strand.
GACATTAAAAGTAAATGTAGATATTATTGAATTATAGTATGTAATTTTTGACTATTTCAATTTTTAGAACAGTTGATGGGGGATAATGTGCGAATCAAGCTGATCGGCTGTCTTTCTACTAAGAATGAAGTGCTAGAGCTGGGAGTTTCCTCCCCAGTTGACTGTGATTTTTTAGACTTTGCCTTACATGCATTTCCAGAACAATTGCATAAGGAACTACAGCGTAGAATTGATGCGTCCCAAGATTATGACTTGATTATTCTAACTTATGGGAGATGTTCTCATGCTGTAGCGGGGCTGGTATCTGCCAGGGTGCCTTTGGTATTACCTAAGGCCCATGATTGTATTAGCTTATTGCTAGGTTCCGATTTACGGCGGCAAGAACTGTCTGAGGAGAATCCAGCAGTCTACTATTTTAGTCAGGGCTGGCTGGAATATGCGCGGGATCCTTATGCGGAATATCTGGAATATGTTGATATCTACGGGGAAGCTGCTGCGAAATACCTGATTGAAACTCTCTATGGCATGTACCGGGAAGCCGTGTTTATCAGAACAAGTTGTGAGGAGAAAAAACTGGAGCAATGCAGGCAGAGGGTTAAGCAGATTGCTGAATTTTTTGCCTGGAAGGTCAGCGAGATAGTGGGGGATCTTGCATTATTGAACGCAGTTCTTACCAGGAAGCAGCAGACGGATGTTATCTGTGTGGCTCCTGGCACACCAATAATATTGGAGGAGGGGAACAGTTATGCAGATTAAAGTCAATTCTGAATCGTTGGTTGTGAAAGAAGGCGAAAGCCTAATGGCGACCTTACTTCGCTATAACCAACCCGTAACTAATATTTGCAATGGGCAGGGGTCTTGTGGGAAATGTAAAGTACGAATACTAAGTGGCGCGCCAGAGCCATCAGAACTCGAATATCAAAAACTTAGTGCAGGGGAGCTTGCTACTGGAGTTCGGCTTGCTTGCCTGGTTCAGCCCCAGTTAGGAATGGCGGTGGTCTGCGGCGCTACTGGTAATGTTGATAGGAAGGAAGGACTCTTGTTTATTGAGCAGGCAAGCAGCGAGTATTGCGGTTTAAGCCAGGTGCAGCTTAACCTGGATCAACCAACACTTGCCGATGAGCGGGGTGACTGGAACCGACTGTTGGCAAAATTGCAGGAGACTTGCTCGCTTACTGACTTAAAAATTGGGTTGTCACAGTTGCAAACCCTGGCTCCGTTACTAAGACAAGAAAATTTTGCTGTTACGGCTGTTGTGTGGGAACAGCAAATTCTGACTGTTCTACCAGGGACGGAGCAAGTACCTGTTTATGGTGTGGCGATTGATATTGGTACAACCAATATCGCTGTTGCATTGTATAATTTAGAGACTGGCGCTATGGTCAAGTTGGCGGCGGCAGAGAATGGCCAGACACGTTATGGAGCTGATGTCATTTCACGTATTGAATTTGCCAATAAGGGGGCGAGTAACCGTAATTTACTACAGGAGGCGGTTACCGGTACCATTAATGGTTTATTAAACAAAGTGTGTACTGCAGCAGAGATTGCGAGCAACCAAATTTACAAGGCGGTTGTGGTGGGCAACACTACAATGCATCATTTGTTTCTAGGTCTTGATGTCTCTTATTTGGCGCTTTCTCCTTTTGTGTCGGTTTGTAATGCGGATTTAGAGTTTGATGCTACCGAGGTTGGGCTTGATTTACACCCACAAGCTAAAGTCATCATGTTTCCCAATGTAGGAGGGTTTGTTGGCGGGGATACGTTGGGCGCTATTCTGGGGTCAGAGGAGCTCCTGGCGACAGGGCGCCATTTGCTGATAGATATCGGTACAAACTGCGAATTGTATTTACAAGACGGGAAAAAAATGTGGGCGTGTTCCACCGCTGCCGGTCCTGCCTTTGAAGGGGCGGGAATTACGTATGGCATGCGGGCTCAGCCTGGCGCTATTGAGCGGGTGGCTATTGATGAACAGGGCGTGTCGCTCGCGGTCATAGGTGATGGAGCGGCCACTGGTATTTGCGGGTCAGGACTCATTGAAGCAGTGCAGCAAATGCGTAAGGCCGGGATCATCAGTCAATCAGGAACCATCAATGACCCTAGTGATCCGGAGGTGCAAGCTGAGCTGGTGCCCGAACTGTTAAAGCGTATTCGCGATGGTCAGCAGAACCGGGAGTTTGTCTTAGCCTATAATCCAGGCGGTGATGATATCGTTTTAACTCAGCGTGATATCAGCCAACTGCAATTGGCGAAAGGTGCAGTTTGTGCCGGTATTCGGACGCTATTGGAAATTGCGGGACTGGGTGTGGCGGATTTAGATTCAATAGTATTGGCGGGAACCTTTGCTACCCATCTCAACTTAGCAAGCACGGTGGATATCGGACTTATTCCACAATTGAGCTTACATAAATTGAAGACGGCAGGAAATGCTGCCCATGCCGGAGCGGTGAAGGCTTTGCTTGACCAACGAGCGTTTACTAACTTGCGACGGCAGGCTGATACTATTGAGCACGTAGAGTTGGGAGGAAGCGCTACCTTTAGTATGTATTTCATGGATAGCATGTACATAGAACCTTGTAAGATATAGTGTCCTGCCAGGTGGGCAGTGTAGTCGTATTTTTTTAGATTGGGGTGTTGGAAACTGATGGTCAACAGGAATTTAGCTGACCTCCAATATCTTGAAGAGATATTGGATAATTTTTCCAAAGCAACCGGTCTACATGTGGCAATAGTAAATAAAAACGGAGAATCTTTTGGGCTTTTTGATACTGCTGAGCGTTGCGGCTTTTGCCGCTATATCCGCAGCAAGTCTAGTGGGATAGCCAAATGCCGGGCTTCTTATAAGCAGGCTACACAGGAAGCATCCAAGTGGGAAGAACCGTATTTTTTTCGCTGCCGTGCTGGACTGGTTATTTGGGCAGTACCTATCAGTTTACGTGGTATTTCATTGGGGAGTATTATTTGCAGTCAGGTGCTGTTATGGAAACCCGATCGTTTTTTCTATCAAGAACTTCGCGAATTGAACCCGGAAGTGGATGATTTTTCAGAAATGGAAAAGAAGGTAGGACAACTGGATATCATTTCTCCAGTACGTTTTCAAGCGGCGGCTGATGTTTTGTACGTTACTGTCAATCAGCTGATGAAGCGGGATTTGCGCGTTTTGGAGAATGTTGAGACTTATAAGATGCAGCAGCGTATCCATAAGGAATTGGAAGACCGTAAACTGCAGAAAACCTCCGCAACAAAGGAAGGCGATGATTATGGAACCTATTTACATCGCGAGCGGAGCTTTCTTCGCTATATTCGGCTTGGTGATAAACCACGGGCTGAAAAGAATCTGCATACGCTGTTAACCAAGCTTTTTGTAAAAGCTACCGGCGAGCTGACGACGATAAAAATGCGCATTAGTGAATTAGCGACATTGACTTCCCGGGCTGCTGTAGAAGGTGGCGCTGAAGCAGAACTAGTGATGGTAGTACTAGACAAATTCAATGAAAAGCTTAATGATTGCCAGCGTATGGAGGATTTCTTTTTACACATGCAAAAATTGGTTACCGTATTGTTGAACAGCAGTGTGTCACTTGAGGATAAGAAACATTATGGATTGGTGAATGAGGCTAAAGGTTTTATTCTGGAAAACTATTCACGGCCGATTAAAATTGACGATGTGGCCGCACAACTATTTATTAGTCCTTCGCACCTCTCACGGTTGTTTCGCCAAGAACTTAACTGTACTGTTAATGACTATATTACCAGAGTGCGGGTAGAGCAAGCTGTTGAACTTATGAAGAAGCCGGAGTTTAGCGTTGCTCAAGTCTCCCAGGCGGTCGGTTTTCAAAGCCAAAGTTATTTTGCCAAGGTTTTTTCAAAACACATTGGTGTTGCGCCGTTGATTTATCGTAACAGCTTGTCTTAACTGGAGGGATGGTCATGATTTATGCCGAAATAGCTGAAAAGGTCAAGACTGGTGAGGCGGAAGCCGTGATGGAACTATGCCGTAAAGCGTTGGCGCAAGGCTATCCTTCGCTGGCTATTCTTGAAAAGGGACTTATTTGGGGGATGGACCAGGTTGCCGATAAATATAGTCACCGCCGGGTTATCGTGCCTGAGGTATTGATGTCTTCGCGGGCGATGCATGCCGGCCTGTCTGTTGTGGAACCGCAGTTGAAGTACAAAGTAAAGCGCCCGAACGGTACTATTGTAATCGGCACGGTAGCAGGAGACTTGCATGATATTGGGAAAAATCTGGTAAAGCTAACCGTAATGAGTACAGGTGCCCATATTGTTGATTTGGGAATTGATGTAACTCCGCACCGATTCCTCCAGGCTGTAGAAAAAAACAATGCTGAGATATTGATGATGGCTGCGTTGTTGACTACGACTATGCCTGGCATGAAAAAGGTGATTAACGCGCTAGATGAGGCCGGTATGCGCAAAGGCCTAATTGTTGCCGTAGGCGGCGCTCCACTGGATGAAGTCTTTGCCCGGGGAATTGGTGCCGATTGTTATTTTAGATGTGCTAAAGATGCTAAAAGCTTTCTGGAAAATAATCTAAATAAAATAGTGCTGCGACGAAAATTAGCTACATAAACCCAAATATTACAAAAAATGTAAACAGCTAACCTTTAATGATTAGGGTAGCTGTTTTGTTTTTTGTTTTAATTAGCTGAAGTTAGTAAAGTGTACGTGAAAAAGGATCTATATAAGTCTTTTTCTTCACGTAGTGGACGATGCACGGATTGTACTCAAAAGAGCAGTAATGAAGCGAATTTTCAGAATAAGAACAGTGCTATAATGAAATCAGTCAAAGGGAATATGTGGTAATAGGTAATCAAAAACAAAAACTATAAAACACGAGGAGGAAGAAAAATGGATTTACAACAGCTTTCACTCTACGTACAAAAAGGGAATGGTGCCAAGGTTAAAGAAATGGTATCTGAGGGCTTAGCACAAAAGGTATCTCCTAGTGAAATATTGAATGCCGGATTAATTGAGGCTATGGCGGTAATCGGGGAAAAGTTCAAAAATAATGAAATCTATGTACCTGAAATGTTGATGGCCGCAAAAGCAATGAATCAAGGGATGCAGGTATTGGAACCAGTTTTAACCGCTACTGGCGTCAAACCTATTGGTAAGGCAGTTATTGGTACTGTTAAAGGCGACTTACATGATATCGGGAAAAATTTAGTCCGTATGATGCTCAAAGGCGCTGGTATTGAAATGTACGACTTGGGTATTGATGTATCGGCCCAGGCATTTTTAGACAAGGCCAAAGAGGTTGGCGCCGACATGATTTGTCTTTCAGCATTGCTAACTACAACAATGCCTTATATGGATAGTGTAATCAAGGAATTCGAAAAAGCCGGTGTACGTGGCCAGTATAAATTCATGATTGGTGGAGCTCCTGTCAGCGAAGCTTATGCTAAGAGTATAAATGCCGATTGCTATGCAGACGATGCTGTTGTAGCAGTTGATGTTGCTAAAAAATTGCTGGCTCAATAAATACTAAAATTTATGAGGGGGTATATCGGGATGGCAAAGACTTTTGACAAAATAGCGTATAATTCGTTAAACGATTTTGTATATGGTTGCGCACCTAATCCTGTTAAATGCAAAAATGGCATGGTTATCGGCGGCGGTGAAGTTTATCCGGAACTTAACTTTACATTACCACCCATGGAACTTACTGCAGCCACTATGCCAGAGGTCAAAGAAATATATACCGAAATGATTAACGGAGTATTAAAAAGAGCCCACGAATTGTATGCACCCGGAATTGTTGTGGAATTTGAAATGTTGCCAGAAATGACTCTTGTACCTGAATGGGGCATAGAAGTCACCAGCATTCTTCACAATGCAATGGCTGAATTTGAAGCTAAACATGGCATGAAAACCGCTTTACGTGCTACCCCAGGCGATGTACGCGAATTTAAACGTCCGCCAATGATGCGCAGTGGAGAAATTTTTGATAATGTTCTTAAAACATTTGAAGGTTCAGCTAAAGCTGGCGCAGATTTCCTGGCCATCGAAACAACTGGCGGTAAAGAAATAATCTATCACTCCAGTTCGTCTCTTATCAGATATCGGCCCTGTTGTTGGTATTGAACAACTGATTTATGACTGCCGCCTGATGAATTTGGCTAAGAAAAAAGGCTATGGTATTACCTTCAGAGACTTACTTGCTGAATCCGATTCCCCATTTGATCCTCAAGCTTATGTACTTCGTCCTGATGTTGCCTTCGAAATTAGTAAAGAATTGGTTAAAGCTAAAACTCCTTTCTTGAGAACCAAAGCTGGTGCTAAATTGGCTATTGATGCTATCAGAAAAGCTGTTGACACTAAAGAGGTCTTTATTGCTGAACGCGAGAAAAATTGGCTGGATATTATGGATAGCCAAGTGGCAGCTATTCCTGATGACGAAGAAAAATTCTGGCATGAAATTAAAGGCGAGTTAGATCTATCTACCTTTATTCCTTCTGAATACGGCCTTAAATAACGAATGCTTGTTTGAACCATTATCAGAAATCAGCTGAAAAAGCTGAAAACGTAGCAGAAGGAGGATAAACATGATAGTTGTTGGTGAGTTAATTAACTCCAGTCGCAAAGCCATCGCGGCGGCTATTGAAGGCAAAGATGCTGCAGCTATTCAAAAAATAGCCAAAGACCAGCTGGAAGCGGGAGCAAACTATATTGACGTTAATGCTGGCGTCTTTGTAGGCAAAGAGGCAGAGTATCTTAAATGGCTTGTAACAACAGTGCAAGAAGCGGTAGATGCGCCCTGTTGTATTGATAGTCCAGATCCGAAGTGTGTAGAGCAGGCGCTTGCTGTTCATAAGGGAACAGCGATGGTCAATTCAATTTCTTTGGAAAAAGATCGATATGATGCGTTATTGCCGGTTGTTGCCGGAACTGATCTCAAAGTTGTTGCTTTATGCATGAGTGATGAGGGAATGCCTGAAACCACGGAAGCTAGATTAAGAATTGCGGATAAGTTAATTAATAGTTTGGTTCAAAACAAAATACCGTTGGATAATATCTATGTAGATGCCTTGGTTCAACCAGTAGCGACTAATGATTCTTTCGGAATTGAGTTTATAGATGCTATCCAGGCTATTACCACTAAATTTCCGGGAGTTCATACTATCTGTGGCTTATCAAACATTTCTTACGGATTACCTAACCGTAAATTTATGAATCAAATGTTCGCGGTTATGGGGATTGCCAAAGGATTGGATGGATTAATTATTAACCCGCTGGATAAGGCTATGATGGCTAGTATTGTTACAGCTGAAACACTGGCTGGCCGGGATAATTTTTGTTGCAACTATCTGGAGGCTCATCGCCGGGATGCTTTTATCTGGTAGCCGTATAGATGTGAGGGGGTTGTCTCCAATACATGGAGATAGCCCCTTTACAGTATAAAGTAAGACTTAGTTTCAGGTGGGGTTTCAACCCCTCCCCATCTGAAGTTTAGTCAAACAACTTCCAGGAAATAGCTCTAGACTCCCACTTACCACCAAGTGGGAGTCTTAGAGCAACTTGGTATTGGAAAGCCAGGTAATCTTACTTTCTGTCAGATTCCGCGAGTCTATGGGAGGAGAAACCTATGCGTATTTTGCTCTTTGGCGGTTTTTTAGGATCTGGTAAGACTACGACTATTTTACAGATAGCCAAATACCTAACTACCATACGCCAGGAAAAGGTAGTCATTATTGAAAATGAGATTGGTGCAGCGGGAGTTGATGACAAACTTTTTGCTAATAGTGGTTTGCAAGTAAAGTCGTTATTTGGTGGCTGTGTTTGCTGTCAGATTACCAGTGACCTAATAAGTACCATTGATGAAATTAATGAGACAATGAACCCGGACTGGGTGATAATTGAAATGACAGGTCTCGCATATCCCTCAAAGACGGCCATGTCGCTGAAAAAATATAGTAAAGTTTACTCAGCTTTTAAAACTATAACTATCGTTGATCGTGGACGATGGTCAGAGTTGATCGCCATGTTAAAGCCGCTTGTTCTTGGACAGATAACCGGCAGTGATCTCATTATTCTTAATAAAGTTGATCTTGTTGGTGAAGCTATAGAGAAAATTGAAAGAGAGTTGCACGAAATTGATGAACACATGAAGGTTGTGATTATCAGCGCAGCCAAGGATTTATCCTTGGCCGTACTTGAGGAGGTCGTTTGCTGTGAATAGTGAAGCTACCATTTTTAGCCGACACTATTGCGTTTTTTTTGAAAAGTCTCTGACAACCGTGCAAATGGAAATTTTATTGCGAGAATTTATGATGTCAATTGGCAGGACAATGTCCCGTTACGGGACTATTTTGGGGCATATCAAACTGCTAGCCAAATTATCGGAACTAGCGGTAGAACATTATCTTTTTTTGTCGCTTACCACTTTGGATAACGTGAATGTAATTCCTTCAAAATGCTGGCCTAATGCCAGTGGTGTGCACTAAAAAAACTAGGGCGTGGAATATAAGAGATATTAGGAGGAAAGCAACGGATGAAGTTTGGTGATAAGGTACGATATATCCGTAATAGATTTTCTCTTACCACTGAACAACTAGCTAAAATTTTGAATGTAACTCAGTCGTACATATCACATATTGAAAATAATCGCAGGCAGTTAAGTCGTGATAAAATAGTGATTTTGGCAAGAGAACTCAACACTCCGATAGAGTTTTTCTTGTACGATGACCTGAAAACATTGGAGGAAATCGGGGCTGAAGAAAAATTCAAAGCAATGCTACATGATGAAAAATATTATAGCTATTTTGTCATAGTGAATAAAGCTGTGGATGCCAGTATTAGTCCTGATGAATTAGATCAGGCTATAGAATTTTTAAAAAATTATAAGGCACGGGAGCAGATGTCTCCACTAGTTGAAAAAGAAGTAAAAAATTCTGAGCTTCGCGCCCGATGAAAGAGAGGTAGAAGCTAATTCAAGTCAATAATCGTCCCCAATTAGTTAGGTTAATT
>JAGGAA010000045.1 GCA_017889675.1 Bacillota bacterium
GGCTGACCATTGTCTTTATAAGTTGAAAGCATAAATAACGGATGGGGAATACCGCACACAAATTCAAACCAATGAAATACCTCGTAGTGTCCAGGCCATTCCTCCTGAAAGGAATCTGGCTTTTGTGTAAGAACTTCAAGTTTCATGGGCGACCTCCTTTGTTTATTCTTATTATTTCATCCTTATCATTATATCACTGAGAATGGCGAAGCGGGCTTCAAGTTTTACAAGAAGCCCGCTTCACCATTCTATTTACCAAATACCAGGCAGTTTTCTTGATAAGTGTGAATGGAACAATCAGGAAAAGGGAATCTCTCCAGCCAATTTATCCTATCAGGATAAAGATGCCATTACTTAATTTAACCACATCTGCTTTAAGTGCTTTGGCAATATCTTGCATAAGTGTATATTGTTCTTCCTCGTTACTGGCTTCAATTATAAAGGCTTCGCCCGAGTGTGGTACTTTATGATGGGAAAGGGTGATGGCAGCTATGATAGAGTTTTGCTTCATTTTAATCTCCTAGGATATTTGATTTCATTACCGAATGACTCTTCTTTACCGACTCTAGTAATGGCGTATGGCGTACGATATTTATCAGTTTCTCTGCATCTTGTAGCAGTGGTACAAGAACAATGATTGTTTTACCGCTTTCGTAATCTTTCCGGGTGTAGTGATACCTTTTTACGCCTACACTACGAGTAGCTTCAAATAACATAGCTTTGCGTTGGCCGAAGTTATCTAATGTCACTCTGTAGTGATCTTTCAATGGTTCAATTACTACAGCTAAACCCTCTGCTTGTACCATTTTTTGTGCGTTCTTTGTACCGATGGTATTGCTGACAAAAACTCCGTCAACATACAATTCGGAGTCTCTAACTTCGATTACCCCAAGTTTAACTGAAGCAATGTCACCTACTGTTTTACCTTGAGAAAAGCGTCTTATGCCAATAAATACCACATAGCCGACAATAATGCCAATGGCAGTTTGAAAGGGGAGCGCTAGGCCCAAATACCGTACCAACTCTATAGTTGCTGCTGTACTTAGAGCCACAATAAGTGAAAAATAGTTTCTCGATTCAAAGGTCTTGGCAATGCCGTCAATATATGCTTCGCCGCGGGGGGTGAATTCGGTGCACTCGAGGTCTTTCAGGCTTTCACGTTCTGTTTTCCGGACGTCGCGGAAATGCTGGATGGCAATTGCTAAAAAGGTTACCGCTGTATAATTATTACTTTTTATTGCCGGTATGGCTACAGCGCCGATTGCAGCGGCGATAAAGGCAATCACTAGGTGAATGAGGGAACCGTTGGGATGAGTGGGGTATTGTCGGTAGTCAATTTTTAGAGTAAGATAACGTGCTAATGTTCCCATCGCCGTTGCCAATAGAATTAACATAAGATCATCAGGAGATATAGCGTTTTTACCCTCCATGTTTTCCTCCGTTTTATAGAACTTATAAAGCTAATTGGTATTGCTTATATAGTAGCCTATACCTTATTTTTTATGTAATGATGGTAGTGTACAATCGTGTTATATATGGAAAGCAAAGCAGTTTTTCGTTTTATATTAGATAAAAAGATACTATGTTTTTGATGGTAACCAGTATTTTTTTTAGACAAAAGGTATTGCAAAAGAAGACGTGACAGGTTATAATAATTTTCGCGGTAAGATACCATTTTGTGATTGAAATGGTAGTTTAAGCATTCATGACGTTTTGGATTACCCATTATAAAATCGGGGCGTGGCTCAGTTTGGTAGAGTACCTGGCTTGGGACCAGGGGGCCGCAGGTTCGAATCCTGCCGCTCCGACCATTATAAAAAGAATCGCATGCTGTGCGATTCTTTTTTTTGCATACTTCGATGCAGAACGGACAGAATAAAATTTTGTATGAGAAAGACGGCGATTTTTTTAGGCGGCGGTGCTTCAGCAGCGGAGGGAGCACCAGTACAAAGTATGATTTTTAAGAAATATTTTAAAGCACTCCGTGCAGAAAACAACTATAGCGACCGTACACTGGTACGTGAACTGCAGGCATACTTTAAACAAATGTTTTATATTGATGTGTTACAGGATGATTTAGATAAGATTAGTTTTCCTACATTTGAGGAGGCAATTGGTCTTTTAGATTTGGCAGTACGCAAGCGCCAGTCTTTTAAAGCGTTTGATCTGGAGAGCCTTGCCCCAAATTCTAATCGAATAGGTTATATTAGGCAGTATCTGGTACTATTAATGGCTGAAGTACTTGAAGATAAAACTGCAGTTGTCCGAGGATTTCACTGTGATTTGGTTGATCACTTGATTGAATTTGGGTGTCTAACAGACACGATTTTTATATCAACTAATTATGACCTCCTGATTGACCGGGCGTTATCTTGTAGAGACGGTATTGCAATAGACTACGGGATTGAATTTACTAAGGGTATGCCTGATGACGGATTGTTACCAAACGCAAAAGGTATGTCACTTGTAACACTTTATAAAGTGCATGGCTCACTGAACTGGTCTTATTGTCCTACCTGCAATACATTACTAGTAATTGATGATCAACAGGGTATTCTTACGTTGTTAACAGATCCTTCTCAGGCACGATGCGCCAAGTGTCAATCGGTGCGAGCTCCCGTGATTGTGCCGCCAACATTTTTTAAGGATATGTCGAATAGTTTTATAAATACCGTTTGGCACAAAACTGAAAAAAGCTTACACGATGTTGGGCATCTCATATTTTGTGGTTATTCGTTTCCTGATGCAGATATGCACATTAAGTATCTAATAAAGCGAATTCAGACTAACAGGAGTGATAAGCTAAAGATAACGGTGATTAATAACTATCCTGGCAAAAATCCAGAAAAGATGGACGAAGAAAAGGAACGGTATCAGCGTTTTCTAGGGACAGATATCTGTTTTACAAATAATACTTTCGAAGATTTCTGTAATCAAACGGAAAATTTTTTATAAAAATAAGCCACCAATTTGGTGGCTTATTTTAGTCAGCTATGCTGAAACGAATTCATTTATTTTTGATTGAATGCTAGCAGTAAAATATTATTACCATATTTAGTGGCAAATTCTTTTTCAAACTTTTTAATGGTATCAAGTTCATCAGTAGATAATGTGGCAAAATTAACATTGTCAGCTTGCATGAGAACCCCCCCTTTCTATAATCGGCGTATTATTACTTTTTCCGATTATAGAAATTCTATGCAGGGATTTTTACAGGCGGCCGCTGCAGTTTAAGACATTATGGATTTTGTGTTGAACCATACCTTTGATGGCTGCGCGGGCTGGTTTGAGGTATTGACGCGGGTCAAAGTCGGAGGGGTTCTTCGCAAAATGTTCCCTGATGGAAGCGGTCATAGCTAAACGGAGGTCGGTATCAATGTTGATTTTGCACACTCCCAGTTTTCCGGCTCTGAGCAACATATCCTCAGGTACACCTTGCGCACCTTTAATTTGTCCACCGAAGTCATTGCATTTTCCGACAAATTCAGGCAGTACAGTAGACGCGCCATGCAGTACCAGCGGGAAGTCAGGCAGAAGTTTGGAAATGGTTTCAAGGCGATCAAAGTCAAGGTTGCACTCGCCTTTGAATTTATAAGCACCGTGACTTGTACCGATAGCAATGGCTAATGAGTCGACCCCGGTGCGTTTAACAAACTCTACGGCCTGATCAGGATCGGTATATGTAGCATCTTTGGTGTTGACGTTAATCGCATCCTCGACACCAGCCAGACGGCCAAGTTCTGCTTCGACGACAACACCGCGTTCATGGGCGTAGTTTACTACTTTTTTAGTAAGTGCAATATTTTCTTCAAACGGCAGTTTAGAGCCGTCAATCATTACTGAAGAAAATCCGCCGTCAATGCAGGATTTGCAAATTTCAAAGTCTTCACCATGATCCAGATGTAAGCAAATGGGTAAGCCGGTGTCTTCTAAGGCAGCTTCCACCAATTTTACAAGGTAGATATGCTTGGCGTATTTACGAGCGCCAGCCGAAACCTGGAGAATGAGCGGAGCTTGTTCTTCCTTGGCGGCGTCAACAATGCCCTGGATAATTTCCATATTGTTGACGTTAAACGCACCTACAGCATATTGACCCTCGTAGGCTTTTTTAAACATCTCTTTCGAAGTGACTAATGGCATTGAAATCCCTCCTCTATTTTTTGAAAACCATATAGTATAGCATATTTCGTATACATTATAGCACATTTATAAATTACCCGCCAAGCTGGGTTAGCAAATTTGTGAGATCGGCAGGCAAGGGACTTACAATAGTAAGTTGTTGTTTGGTGACCGGATGTGGCAAACTGAGTTTTGCTGCATGTAGAGCTTGACGGTCAAGCTGGTTGATAAGACCGCCATATAAATCATCGCCTAATAAGGGACAGCCAATATAACTTAAATGGACTCTTATTTGATGAGTACGTCCGGTTTCTAATGTGATATTGAGTAAACAAGCAGTGCTGAAGGTGGTAAGGATGGAATAATGGGTAATTGCCTGCTGCCCGTCAGCACGAACCTCACGTTCAATAATACTTCCTGGTTTCCGACCGATAGGGGCGTCAATTATACCCTGGTGCAGGTTAGGGATTGCTGATGTTATAGCCAGGTACTGCTTCGTTATATGTTGAAAGTTCTGATTCAGCATATGCTGGATATCCGGGCGTTTGGCGATCAATACCAGACCGGAAGTATTGCGGTCTAGACGATTGACGGGGTGAAAGCCGTACAGGTAGTTTTGTGTGCTGTAATAATGCAGGACAGCATTGCCAAGTGTGCCTGAATGCTGTCCTGATGTTGGGTGAACAAGCATACCAGCAGGTTTGTCGAGGGCCAACAGCCACTCATCTTCATATAAAATAGTAAGCGGCAGATTTTCCGGAGTAAGGGAGGAGTTATTCGGCCAGGAAACCGTAATGATGTCTCCAGGATAGATTAGGTCGTTAACAGCTGCCAGGCGGGCATTAATGAGAATGCTGCCGCTATTTTTAATTTTTCGCCATAGGGTTAACGATAACCCCGCCTGTCGACGCAAAAAGTCTTTTACTGGCAGGACAGGGCAGGATGAAGGTACTTTGAAATCAGGCATAATGACTCCTTGCTAACTGGTTATATTCTAGTATTCGTATTGCCAAAATAAAAATCCTTTAAAAAAATACAGGAGGCAAACTGCCTCCGTGTAGATGGGGGATTATTACATCATGTTTTGTACCATACCAATCATTGCTGCTGTATGTTCACGTTCCATAGCTACAGATTCTTTGATATAGTCGCCCATGGGGTTTGCCCGTAAGCTGTAGAAGTAGGAAAAACGATGGTGTCGGCGGATAAGCCCAACAAGAAGTGCTAGAATCAGTAAGCGGTTGGCATAGAATTGTCGCTGCTCGGTGTCGGCAGATTCATTGTCATGTACTTCAAAGCCGTGTTTTTTCATGACGGCAGCAAAACTTTCATCATGTAGGCAAACCATGTGAAGGATATCCAAATAGGCTTCCCAGTGGTTTTCGGCCATACGGGTAAGGGTATCACGCATAATGTCACTAGCGTGCTCTGACGCATCTACGGCTGTACGCATAAGCTCAAGCTGTTCAATGGCTTCTTGATGCAGAGTAATCATGTGCGCAGGGTCAACGGTTAATGGTCGGCGGCTAAATATTTTTTTCATGGTATATCATCTCCCATTGCAAGGCTTGCGAATATTACCGACGACCCTTAAACGGAGCGATAAAACGAATCATTTTAATAGGTACATGTAGTGAAATGCAACGATGACAATGGGTACTATTAACAATAATGTAGTCGCAGCCGACATAACAGACAGTACCGCAAAATGTGGAACCTTTGCGGTCAATCATAGCGTCAGTACCAAGGAGGACTTCGTCGCCTAAAAAACAAAGCAGGCGGTCTTTAAAGTTATCACGCTGCATTTTGTAAGACATGGATTCTTCCATCAATTGGTCATCGCAGCACATCATTTCTTTGTCGGGATAGTCGCAGCACATTGTATCTTCCGGTCCATACCAATGAGGATATTTAGTTTCCATAAATATTAATGACCTCCTTTATTTTCTTTAAGAGAAGTTATAATTCTTTTATACCTGTTTCTACTTCAATATATGAAGTTCAAAAACATAATGTTACAATCGTTAACAATTTCAACGATGAATTCAACTAAAATAAAGGGAAATAGTTGTCAAGCAGGGAAAAAGTAATATGCAACGAATTATAAAAACTAATATTGAAATTAGGTAGGTGAACCTTTAGGCAATGGAGTTTATGAAAAACAGTAATATAATTCTCATAGGCTTTTTAGTGTGGTTAATTATTGCGCCACGCGTAAATAGTCCGCGTTATGGGGAACTATTTTTGGCCTATATGACGGCGCTTTTATTCAGCCTTATTGCTAGCTCAGAAATTATGATGATAAAGCCAGTCGCTTTCTTTTTTACATTAGGTGGGGTACTGGCTTTTTGTTACGTTATAATGCGCAAAACTATTAGGATTACAATTCGTAAATAAGGAGGCCACCCGATGTTGGCACGTTCTGATGAGACAACTTCCACGCGAGAAAAGGATAAAAATAAGAATAATGAACGCTCCGAAGTTCGGTATTTTAAAGGCGAGGAGCAATTTGAGCGATGGCGTAAGGAATTTATTCAGCATCAAGACAATGAGCTTAAATTGGCTGCTGTCAGCAAATTGAGTTACGAGCCGGCAAACTATGACTCGCTGCTTGTGCAAGAACCGTTTCCAGAGCTCGTTTTAACAGACCATAGTTATCTTATTGGCAAAGCGGTGACTAAAGCACAAGATAGCTATAATTATCCAATTGGAGCCAGAATTGCAATAATTGTTTCGTTAGTGGTCATATTAGTTATTTTCTTCAGCCCGATTGTTCTTTTGATTTCGGCAGCACTGGCAGTGGCGGCAGCTGTATCACTGTACTTTACCAAAAAAGACAGAGAGAATGCCATCATTGGGGCTGAGCAGGAAGCCAGGGAAGAAATGGCGCGGCGTAACGAGCAGGAACAGTTGGTTTATCAAGAAAAGAAACGCCAGCATGAAGTAAAAGAAACCTCGCGGATAGCACTTATTCAACAATTGCTGACAGGAGAACCGGGGGCAGTCAGGGCCAGACTCGACGAAGCCTTAAGTCATTTAAAACTGCCGGTAGTTGTTGAAGTAGATATTGATTTTTATGCAGATATTCCCTTTATTAAAGTGTGGTTGCCAACCAAAGCGGTTATTCCCAAACAAACTTGCGAAATGCTGCCCTCCGGTCGTCTCCAATTTCAAGATAAAGATACCCGGGTGTTTAATAAACAGTATTTTGAGCTATGTGGAGCGGTTATTTTGCAGATAGTGTCCATTGTTCTGGCTAATATACCGGCTTTTCAGGACGCTTATGCGGCTGGCATTATAAAAAATGAGCTAACTGACGATTGTATTTTATCTGTAAAGGTTCCCAAAGAAGAAGTGGCTAGTATTAATCGGGCTAGCAGTGCTATTGCTGCATTACAGACATTTTCAGGCATATACGAGTGTGATACCGCCTTGACACTTTATCCGGTAGAAATGTTGTATCCGCCTGAGTGGGAAGATGTAGATAAGCAACAAGTAAGAAGTTTGAAGTTGCGAATATTTAAATAAAGTCTGGATAATAATAAAATTTTGTAAAGCAAGAGGAATTTCAATTTTCATAGAGAATTATTGTCCTTAGAAATGAATAGTTGGTAATGAATACTAAAAAATTCAAGGGGGAATATTCAATGAAACTGGCTGATTTAGTACAAAGTGCTGATTGGAAAGCAGAGAAGCATGTACCGGTAATAGAGGCACCAGATAAAGTAAAAGCCGGGGAAAAGGTTAGTGTTGAGATTTGTGTCGGTAAAGAAATTGCTCATCCGAATACAACAGAGCACCATATTCGCTGGATAAAACTCTATTTTAAGCCTGATAATGCAAAATTTCCCTATGAGGTTGCTAACTTTGAATTTGCAGCTCACGGTGAATCTACCGAAGGTGCTAATAAAGGGCCGGTCTATACTGAACCAGTTGGCAAAGCAGTAATTAAACTTAGTAGTGCAGGTACATTAGTTGCTGAAGCGTATTGCAATATTCATGGTTTGTGGGAAGGTTCTAAAGCTATTTCTGTAGAATAATTACATAAGATGCTCTTGCGGCCAGGATACTATATCCTGGCCGTTTTTTGGTGTGCCCAGCATGGGCGTTTACTTGTCGGTGAAAGTCCGATACGGGGGTTGATAGTGCCAACCGTTAGCCTAAGATAAGGGTGTCCATCGCG
>JAGGAA010000289.1 GCA_017889675.1 Bacillota bacterium
TATTCCATTGATTCAACTTTAAGTCAAAGGAACGCGTTAGCGGTTTTCTTTAAGCCTATAAAATTGATTGGTAGATATCTTCGATATCTTGTTGTGAGCCCTGGCGGGGGTTGGTTTGGCAGCAGACATCCTTAAGCGCATTTTCTGCCAACCAAGGTATGTCTTCTGGTTTAAAGCCTCGTAGTTCCGATAGTCTGGCTGGCAGGCCCAGATCTTTATTAAGCTGCTGCACTTGGGCGATAAATTGGTTGGCGCTTGCCTCTGATGATTGGTTGGTAGTATTGATTCCGGCAGCGCGGGCAAGATCAGCATATTTAGTAATGGCGGCTGGCAGGTTATATTTCATGACAGCAGGTAATAAGATAGCATTGCACAGGCCATGGGGCAAATTGTAAAAGCCGCCCAGTTGGTGAGCGAGAGCATGTACATAGCCAAGACTGGCATTATTAAAGGCAATGCCAGCTAGGTATTCCGCGAAAACCATGGCTTCTCTAGATTTTAAGTCGCTGCCATTGTTATAGGCAGTACATAAGCTGCCAGCAATTAACTCAACCGCCTTTACTGCTTTGCAATCAGTTACCGGACTGGCATTTGTCGATACATAAGCTTCGATGGCATGGGTTAAGGCATCCATGCCGGTAGCTGCAGTGAGACCAGGTGGCATGCCCAGCATGAGTTCGGCGTCGCTTACCGCAATGATGGGGGTAACATGCCAATCGTTAATGGTCATTTTTACGTGTCGTTCTTCATCAGTAATAACGCAAAACCGCGTGAGTTCACTGCCTGTTCCGGCTGTCGTATTTATGGCAATAAGCGGTGCAGCTCGTTTTTTGGACTGGTTCAAGCCCTCGTAGTTGGCAATTTCACCGTCATTGGTAGCTAAAAGAGCGATGGCTTTAGCGCAGTCATGAGGGGAGCCGCCGCCAAACGATATCAAGAAATCACAGCCATTATCCCTAAGTAATTTTAAACCATAATTTACTTGGTCGACTGTTGGGTTAGGCGAAACGTCCTTATATATGATATAAAAAATCCCCTCAGCAGTAAGTAAGCTCAGAAGTTTGTCAATCAGTCCAGTATCGACAAGAATTTTGTCGCTGACAATTAGAGCTTTTCTAAACATCATTGGTTTTATATAGGCGACAATTCGTTCCATACAGCCTGTACCTAAGATGCTAATAGGTGTCATAAAATATTCATGGATCTTTTCCATAAGACGATAGCCTCCTTATACATCGGTTCACCAAAGAGTAGCATTGTTTTATAGTTTGTGCAAGGATATAGCGGTGTAATCGAGAAACGTTAGCAAAAAAACAACAAATCATAACAAGGGATAACTATTTCGTTTTACGTAAAAACTATAAAATAGAACTTTTTGGACTAAATATTTCAACATTTTGCGAATCGTGCATAAGCTAACAGGAGAACAGGTTTACCTGTAGAATACGATAAATATAGAATTTTAAATTTAATAAATTTCCACCATACAGGTGCCTCTTAGTAAGTTAAGAGGAGAATAGGGAAGCTCGGAAGGATTAAAAAAATCCTTAAACGACGCGGTCGCGCCACTGTAATCGGGGAAGAATACTTTTGTTATGCCACCGGCAATCGGGAAGGTGAGAGTGTTCTTATGATCCGTAAGCCAGGAGACCTGCCTGTTTTGGCTGTTATTTACCTCCGCGCCAGAGGTAGTACCAGAAGGACAGGATTTATGAAAACCATAACCCTGGCCCTTTTGGGCTAGGGTTTATTTTATTGCCAAGCCAATAATGTGCCCTATTCTGTCATTGATATCGGAATAAATAATAAAAAGATAGCAGGTATTAACCGCAGAGTTGTTGCTGGTACAAAAAACTTTATGAAAGAGGAAGCCATGACGCTGGCTGAATTTGAGCAGGCATGGCGTGTAGGGGAAGAGATGGCTGGCTATGCCGTTGATACGCAAGGTGCAAACTTAGTTTCCTTTGGCGAAATGGGAATTGGCAATACCACTACCTCCTCAGCTGTTTTGCATGCCATGACCGGAATCTTACCTGAATTTGTTGTAGGGTATGGCGCTAGTGGACCAGTCAATGAGATTGTTAAAAGAAAATGTGTTGTAGTAGCTAAAGGCGTTGAACGCTACAGAGAAAGCTTCCGTAGTATTGAAGATATTTTGCGTTGTGTTGGGGGCCTGGACATTGTTGCTATATGTGCGGCTATGATTGAGTGTGCAAAACGCAAAACCCCCTTTGTCATCGACGGTTTTATTACCGCCGTCGCCTTTGCCTGTGCTTCTAGGATTAATAAGAAGGTAGAACATTGCGGGTTACCCTCGCATATGTCCAAAGAGCCGGGTATGTCTTATGCGATGCTGTTAGGCAATATATTAGCTGATGATATACCTATCAGGGCCAATATGGGGTTGGGCGAAGGAACTGGCGCGATATTGATGGTTGCCATGCTTAAAACCATGACCTATACTATGTATAATATGGCAAAGCTTTCGGATTTTAATTTAAGTACACCAGAACCGCAGCAAGTGGCAGGTATGTAGTGAATTATATAGGGAGACATATGTATGTATACACTGTTGATTGCCGACGACGAACAATTAGAACGGCAGGCTTTACGGTTTATCATTGAACGTAATTGTCCAGAAGTGCGCATTATCGCTGAAACCGGGGATGGCAGAAGTGCTGTAGCTATTACTGCGGCTGAAAAACCGGACATTGTGCTTATGGACATTCGTATGCCAGAGATTAGCGGGCTGGATGCGGCTCGTGCCATCAGGGCAACGCTGCCGGACACAACCATTGTCATGTTGACGGCCTTTGATGAATTTAACTATGCTAAAGAAGCTCTTTCATTGGGGGCAGCAGAGTATTTGTTAAAGCCGCTGCGACCTAAAGACTTATTGCAAACGTTAACGGCTGTTGTAGAAAAAATCCATCGGAGAAAGTGCAAAGAGCAGGAAGAAGTTGAACTCAAAAAAAATCTCGATCAGGCTATGCCGTTTATCAAGAATTCATTTATCCATGATGTGATTTCCGGCAAAGTTACTGATTTAACCAACTTTCGGGATCGGGCTGGTTTTTTGGGGATCAAGGCGGATTCTGGTGTGATTTTGGTAGCTAATATTGATAATTTTAAACAGCTTACCCGCAGGGCATCCGAACTGGAAAAACAGGTGGTTAAGCAGCAGGTATATCAGCATGTTTGCGAAATCGCTGGCAAAGAAATATTGGTGGTACCTTTTGGCGGCGATGAAATCATTATTTTTATCGGCTATGAAGGTGATATCGACCCAGGGCAGGTCGAACAGCAAGTCCGGGAGTTGGCCGGAAAAATCAGGGATGATATAATTCAAGTAGGCATTAGCTTAACAATTGGCATTGGCCGTTATTATAACGACCCGCTGCAAATTCATAAATCATACCTTGAAGCGGTCAGCGCACAGCAGCAAAAATTTTATATAGGCGATAATCAAATTATCCATATTGATGATGTGCCACACCTAAACGTTGCTTCCTTTCGCTATCCCTTTAATTATGAACGCAATCTCTTAGATAAAGTTCGCTGTGGTGAACGGCAGCAAGCTAAGGAAATTTTGCGGCAGCTTTTACAGGAAGTCTTTACAGCCAAAGCCAGTATGGAGACGGTAAAGGCGTGTGTATTGGAACTACTGATTGTATTATCTAGAGCAGCTGTAGAAGGTGGGGCCAATCTCGAAAAATTAACGTTGCTCAATTTTAATTGTATCAATCATTTGATAAGCTGCACAGACAGGGAAGAGGTGCGGTGCTGGATTCTGGATTCACTGGATCAATTCATGGATAATATGCTAGAGAACCGCAGCAGTATGAACGTAAGACTAATAAATAAGGCTTGTGCTTATATAACAGAAAACTTTCACAAAAGTATTTCTTTGGATGAGGTTGCACAAACTGTCCATTTAAGCCCCTACTACTTTAGCCGCATTTTTAAAGCAGAACAGGGCTGTAACTTTGTTGAGTTTCTGACTAAGGTTAGAATTGACAAAGCGAAACTTATGCTGCAGAAGCCGGAAATGACAGTTGTTCGTGTGGCTGCTGAAGCTGGTTACCAAGATGCCAGTTATTTTTGCCGGGTATTTCGTCAGGAAGTGGGGGTCACACCCAATCAATACCGTACAAAGCTTAAGAATAGTAAACTAAGTTCTGAAGTCTTAAAAGGGTAGCAATAAATTTTTAGAATATAACGAAAAAATACTGTCATAATATAAATATAATATAGAACTTGAATACATACAAAAAAGACTGTGAGAAACAGTCTTTTTTTGTTTTCGTTCGCAAAAACACCAAGATAGCACAAAGAAATACCATGAGATGAAAATAAGAGCTGCTCCTTGAAGACTGGTTTCTCCGGAATACAGGCAAATATGTCCTGTGGTTCCGCAAGTTCGTCTCAAGGTAAACTTGCAAAAAAATCTAATTATTAAGAGGAGTCAAAAAGACAACAGAATTGTGAGGTAGGGTCATGCTCCAAGAAAAGCCGAGAGTAGTACAGGAATATGTGCCTGGTAAACAGGTGACATTAGCGCATCTTATCGCCAACCCCAAAAAAGAACTGTGCGAAAAACTGGGTATTGTGGATAAGGGGGCCATTGGTATCTTGACAATTACTCCTTGTGAAGCAGCTATTATTGCAGCCGACGCAGCAACCAAAACAGCAGCAGTCCAAATTGGATTTATGGATCGCTTTACTGGTTCTGT
>JAGGAA010000290.1 GCA_017889675.1 Bacillota bacterium
GGTGGCTCAAATATCGTTGTGCTGTCAATCGGCGCCTTTGCAGACAGGGAATTCTACGAATGCATAAAAAATACCGCCGCTCAGAACCAGCGACGTGTATACATTGCCAGTGGTGCCATAGGCGGCTTTGATGTACTGCGTACCGCTGCGCTGATGAGCCCGATTACAGCTTCCATTAGCTCGCAGAAAGCGCCGGCTTCGCTTAAAAATACACCGTTGTTCACTGATGAATTAATGGATATCATGTCGCCGCAGCAGGTATTCAGCGGGACAACCAAGGAAGCAATCGCCATCCTGCCAACCAAAGTAAATGTGGCAATCGCGACCGCTCTTGCCAGCGCTGGCCCGGGAAATACAACCATGAATATCACCGCCGTCCCGGGTTTCAAAGGCGATGAATACAAGATTGAAATCCAAGGTGAGGAAGTACGCACCGAGCTCAACATCTATTCCCGTACCAGCGCAATTGCCGCTTGGAGCGTCATTGAAGTTTTGCAAAATGCCGTAGCGCCGATTGTATTTTAGGTAATGTTTAAAAATTTAGTTGTCGTACGAAAATTGTCATGCCGGTCCTATGATTTTACGGCTGTTGTGCTATACTAAAAATACAAGGAAAGGAGTTGGATATTATGGTTAAAGCATATATTGCGGAGTCGGTATCAAATGGGGAGGTGCTTGCAGGATAACAACTGCCTTTTGCCCTCCTTACTGATTTTTAATTTGAGATAACCGATGGGGGGACAAATAACATGAGTAAAACTAATTTATATACAATTGGACTGACCGAATTATTGGAACAAGAATCAAGACTTTATGCTGGGTTATACATAGCACGAGTGTCAGTTCAACACAAACATTTATATAAAGTCATTACTGAAGAGGGTGAAATGACGGCTGAGGTTTCAGGTAAGCTCGTCTTTACCGTGCAAGATAAGAGCGATTATCCTACGGTTGGAGATTGGGTTATGGTTGACCGTACTTGCGACACTGCTGGTCATCTTATCATTAATGTGATTCTGCAGCGCTCAAGCATGCTTGAGCGCAAGGCGGCCGGAACAGCGCAGGAACGTCAGCTTATAGCCGCCAACATTGACACGATCTTCATTTGCATGTCACTAAATAATGATTTTAATCTGCGGCGGTTGGAACGCTATCTGGCTATCGCGTGGGATAGTATGGCTATCCCCGTGATCATACTTACCAAAGCAGACCTTTGCCCTAACTTATCTGAAAAACTGTCTGAATTGCGTCCGACTGCCCCAGGCGTCGATATACTTGTAACGTCTAGTCTGAGTAAGGAAGGCTATGTTGAGATTTCGAAATATATTGACGTTGGTAAAACGGTGGCATTTATCGGCTCGTCAGGCGTTGGCAAATCGACGTTAATCAACCGCTTGGCAGGCACCGAAGTATTTGTAACCAAAGAAATCGATCAATATGATAAAGGACGCCATACAACAACACAACGGCAACTGATCGTGCTTCCAATGGGCGGTGTAGTGATCGACACTCCTGGTATGCGTGAATTGCAGCTAGAAACTGCGGATTTGTCTAAAGCCTTTGCCGATATCGAACAATTGGCGCAAAACTGCCGTTTTGACGACTGCAGCCATCAGAATGAGCCTGGTTGTGCGATAAAAACTGCTATTCAAACCGGTACCCTATTGATCGAACGCCTCATAAGCTACCAAAAACTCCAGGCCGAGTTGACCTATCAGGGAATGAGCTCACGCCAGCTTGAACAAGTAAAGGCCAAACGGATGTTTGGAAGTCTTGGTGGGATGAAAGAAGCAAGCCGGTCAATAAAAGAGAAGAACAAGCGCCGATAATTATTTTCAGTTAATTAGATAGTATAACAGGAGATTCATTATGAATATTTTAGAACAAGTACTAGCAGCTAATAGCAATTTCATGGAATAT
Source organism: Bacillota bacterium (assembly GCA_017889675.1). GTDB lineage: Bacteria > Bacillota > Negativicutes > Sporomusales > Sporomusaceae > Sporomusa. The sequence goes on from JAGGAA010000290.1 coordinate 1,921, forward strand.
TTAGTGGAAGGAGCTATTCAAGATTATCCTGAGAATAATAAATTGCCTAATCGGCATTTAGCGATTTTTACTTGTATGGATACAAGATTAGTAGATTTTTTAGAGCCAGCAATGGGCATCAAACGTGGCGAAGCAAAAGTGATAAAAAATGCAGGGAATTCGGTGACTGGTCCATTTGAAGCTACGATTCGCAGCTTAATTGTAAGTATCTTCGAGCTGGGTGTAAAAGAAGTAATGGTGATTGGGCATTTTGACTGTGGATTAGCTCATACAACAGCTGACAGTCTTATTCAAAAGATGTTAGCACGTGGAATTTCACCAGATGCCATCAAAATGATAGAAGCAGAGTTGATAAATTGGATAGATCACTTTCATCATCCGGTAGATAATATAGAAGAAGTAGTTAGAAAAATCCGTAATAATCCACTTATCCCTAAGGATGTACCTATTCATGGTTTGATATTTAATCCGCATACAGGACAACTTGAGGTTATCGTGGACGGTTACCAGCATGTATAATGGGTGAGTTAGCGTAGTGGTCTTTTTTTGAAATTAGGTAAAGAGATTTCCAGTATATTCAAACCTACTTACTTGATGTGCAGGAGTTTCGTCATAAATACCGAATATTATAAATTGAACTGAATATTCAGTAACTCCGAATTTGGTGGGCTAAAGGCAAACTAAGACCATCAGGTCAACGGGTTTATTGGGAAACCGATAAGCCTCCCGGTGCGGAAAGGAGTCAGTGCTAGTTATTGAGACAGAGCGCTCGTCCTTTTGGCGTGCTCTGTTTTTTGTTTTTTTCGGGAAATGGTATTTTGAAAAATGAGTAGGAGGATGAACTTATGGCTATGTATGCCGAGAACACAGTTGATGGTACTTGGGCCGGGTGGCTAAAATTTACAGCCACTCTAAAAAGTGCTGACAAAAGTTATAAGTACTCGGTTAGACCAGAAATTTTGGACTCATGGGTAAGGTGTCGCCAAGCCAAGGTTAATCCCAATGATGAAGCAATTCATCACCGACTGGAAACTGCTAGTCTGCAGGTTATGTTGCGGAAAAATAAGGACCTTATTACTATTGCTAAGCCATTTATGGATAACTTGTATCAAATTGTTGCAGGCTCTGGATTTGTTGTGGCACTAACTGATGTGCGTGGCTATGTTATGGAAATTTTTGGCGATAAGGATACTAATTAATAACCGGTTGACGAATATTTTCAATACGATGTCTGATGGCGTAATTATGGTGGACAATAATGGAGTTATTAGCGAACTGAACCCTGTTGCAAAAAAAATACTTGGTTTTGGTATAAATAAGTCTGAGGATACCCGCGGAGTTCAGGTGGAAAGTATTTTAGGGACTAAAAATACTTTTGTTCGAAGGATGCTAATGTGCAAAGAATCCTGTCCAGATACTGAAGTCTTGCTGGATATTAATGGTGAAGTCAGTCAATTTTGGGCTTCAGGGGAGCCTGTTACCGATGAACAGGGAATTGTGACAGGCGGCGTTATTATTCTGCGGCCCATTAAACGAATTCAAAATTTGGTGAATCATTTTAATGGAAACTATGGGACCTTGCAGTTTAGTGATATTATTGGCGAAAGTAAAGCTATTCTGGAAGCTGTCAGGATAGCCTCTCTTGCTGCGACCTCAATATCCAGCGTGCTGCTTCAAGGCGAAAGTGGTACAGGCAAAGAGATATTTGCCCAGGCTATCCATAATCGGAGTGAGCGTAATGCCGGGCCTTTTATCGCGGTAAACTGCGGAGCCATACCTCGGGAACTTATTGGCAGTGAACTATTCGGCTATGCCGATGGTGCCTTCACTGGGGCTAAACGCGGGGGCAAGCCAGGTAAATTCGAACTCGCCTGTGAGGGAACATTATTTTTGGATGAAATCGGCGATATGCCATTAGAGCAGCAGGTAGCGCTCTTGCGGGTATTACAGGAGAGAAAAGTAAATAGAATTGGTTGTGATAAGGTAATTCCTGTTGATGTAAGGGTGATTTGCGCTACCAACAAAAACTTATTGAAAGAAGTCGAAAAAGGGACGTTTCGCAAAGATTTGTATTATCGATTAGATGTTATATCTATTACAATACCGCCGCTGCGAGAACGTTCAGAGGATATAATCGCATTATTTAATTACTTTTTGGAAAAGCTAGACAAACATGGTCGAAATTTCGTAGTTACTACAGAAGTGGTTGACCGAATTGTGCATTACGATTGGCCGGGGAATGTGCGTGAACTTCAGAATGTGGTAGAACGGATTGCCAGTCTGACAGAAGGGCAAATAGTAAATCTAGAGAATTTGCCGAAGGAAATATGTAATTTGCAAGCAGCTGTTACCGATACCGAGAAACAGGCTTCTTCAATCCATTACGCAGAATCTTTTTGTGGGAGAGAGGGGCGGCGATTTATGCTAGAGGAACATGAACGACAGGAAATTCTTGAGATGCTTTTTACCCATAGAGGAAATGTTAGTCTGACATTTTATGTGACAGTTGCATGTGACACTTGTGAACATATTGAGGTACATGTAGCAGAATTTTGGAGAAACAGCAGGGTAAAACCCTGCTGTTTCTTAATTTTGTAAGGTATTTATAGTTGGTATAAATCTTGCAGTTATATATTACAATAACTTAGTATTGCAAGAAATTACATACGTAGATGAGAGTCAGCTAAGGAGGTCAATCCAATGAGAGCAGTTTCTGTATATCAGGCAGAAGGTATGGTTCTCTGTCATGATGTCACTGAAATTATTCCGGGAAAACGCAAAGGCAAAGCATTTAGGAAAGGGCATGTTATCTGCAAAGAAGATATCCCGAGGTTGCTGGATATTGGCAAGGAAAATATTTATGTCTGGGAAGTAAATGAGCAAACTATTCATGAGAATGATGCAGCAACCAGATTTGCTAAGGCCATAGCAGGGCAAGGTCTACACTTAGATGAGGCTTCAGAAGGTAAGGTCGAAATAAGAGCAAATACTCTTGGCTTGCTAAAAATAAATACAGAAGCATTGGAAAGGATCAACGATATTGATCAAGTGGCCGCCGCTACCTTACACACGAATCAGATGGTGGATGCGGGGAAAAAGGTTACAGGCTGCAAAATTATTCCGTTGGTGATTGAGACCGAGAAACTTCAACAAATTGAAAAAATTGGAATTGATTACTATCCAGTGGTGGAGGTCAAACCCTTACAGGCCTGTAAGGTGGGTATTGTCACTACCGGTAGTGAAGTATATCATGGCCGTATTAAGGATTGTTTCGGACCAGTATTGGCAGATAAGTTTGAATATTTAGGAAGTTCGATTCTGCGCCAGGTATTTGTACCTGATGATATTTCTATGATTGCTAAAGCTATTCATGGTTTGCTTGCCGAAGGTGCCGATATGATTGTGACTACCGGTGGTATGTCTGTCGATCCAGATGATGTAACACCTTCTGGCATCAGGGCCGCAGGAGGAAAGATTGTTATTTATGGGGCGCCTACACTGCCTGGCGCGATGTTTATGCTGGCGTATTTAGGAGAAGTTCCGGTTCTTGGTTTACCAGGCTGTGTCATGTATCACAAGAGTACAGTGTTTGACCTGGTAGTTCCCCGCCTGTTAGCTGGTGAAGAACTATCACGCAAAGATATTACCAGACTGGGGCATGGTGGGTTATGTCTAGTATGTGAAGAATGTCGTTACCCGGAATGCGGCTTTGGCAAAGGCAGCTAATCATGGTAAGATTGTGCGTATTTCGGGGATGAAGAGATCCCCTGAAATATAGATTATTGAATAATAAGGGAGACGAGAGAGCAGATGCAAAAGAAAATTTTGATTATCAATGGTTTGCCCAGAACGCTAATTGTTGATCTGGAAGCTAGTTTGGCTAGTGTGCTCCGGGAACAACTGCTGTTGACTGGTTGCAAGGTTG
>JAGGAA010000291.1 GCA_017889675.1 Bacillota bacterium
CCCATCGACAATAGCACCTCTAATTTGGCCGCGGTCGGCCATTTTAGTCAAAGCAGCAGCCTCAAGCGTTGCCGGCATATCGGGATTAACCACTTCAACAGCAGCCAAGACTGCCACTTTGGCTGGACTAATTCCTAATACGTTCGCCAACAATACACTGTTTTGGATAATATCTGCTTTTTGTTGTAATGTAGGAGCAATATTCATGCCACCGTCAGTAATAATCAGGAGGCGTTCAAAACCAGGTAATTCATACACGGCCGTGTGACTCAATACCCGCCCAGTCCGTAAGCCTACTTCTTTATCAAGTACAGCTCGCAGCAGATCAGCTGTGTTAATTTGCCCCTTCATCAGCACATCAGCTTGGCCGCTAGATACCAATGCCACAGCCCGGTAGGCAGCCTTACGACAATCCGGCTCATGAACCAATAATACGTCATCCAGACTAACATCAAATTTATGTGCAATGGCCTTTATTTTATCAATATCGCCTACCAGCGTAAATTCTGCAATTTTTTGTTCGCATGCTCCCCGAACCGCTTCAAGAACAGCATCATCTTGTGCTGCCGCAACAGCTACCCGCTTAGGCGCTTTGTCTTTTACGGCATTAAGTATATCATCAAAGGTTTTAAGAGTTTTTTCAGTCAAAAGCCCTCACTCTCCTTTAGCATATTCGGGAAAATAACTCATACTGGTTTTTTTCCATTCGCGCGTACTAAATAGTAACTGATAGTTGTCAAGTCCGGTTACTTGGGCCAATTCGTCGGCTAATGCCTGGCATTCTGCCCTCGTATGCGCATGCAGCATTGTGTAAAAATTATAAGGCCACTCAGGTTGGGGAATACGCGAGTAACAGTGGGTAACCACTGTATATGTTGACATAAGCTCTCCTATTTCAGTAAGCCGCGCTTCAGGTACCAGCCAGGCGCAAAGCGCATTGGCAGCATAGCCGACTTCCCGATGCCGTAATACAACCCCCATTTTGCGCAATTTTCCGGCTTTACGATATTCAGTTAATTTTTCTAAAAGTTGGTGTTCTGTAATTCCAATACGTTGAGCCAGTTCTTTATATGGTTCAGCAACTAAGGGAAACTCGCCCTGCATAACAGCAATTATCCTTTTGTCCAGGTTATCCAACATAAAACACCTCGCCAACTGCTTAACAGCTTTATGTAACAGTCCTAATTATCCTTATAGATTAAAGGCAACGCTCACTTTATACTTTTCAATGGCAGGCAGGCTAATAAGCCGCTCCACCCCAGGTAAGTTGGCAATAACAGCCAATATCTGATCTTGTTCCAACTGATTCGCTGTAAGGAGGGTAAACCAGAGATTGTATTCTCCATCCCGTTCATAATTATGCGTTACACCTGCATAGGCATTAACTGCTTCGGCAACATCAGCCATCTTTTCCGGATGTACTTTAGCTGCTGCCAGCGTACTGACATATCCTAGATAAGCCGAGTCAAAAAAAGCACCAAATCGTCTGATATAACCATGGTCTTTAAGCCAGGACAATCGTTCAATCACGGTGGTCTCATCAACTTCCAGCCACTTTGCTACTATAGCAAATGGGCGTGGTTCAAGGGGCAGCCTTGTTTGAATAAGGTTAAGCAACTCTTTGTCAAAATCGGTCAGCATATACGCCTCCTGAATTGATCATAGTAATCAAAAGGAAACAGCCGGCTGACTGTTTCCTCCGTATAGTACTATCATTTTAGCAAAATATTCCTGATAACGTCAAGAAGTTCATTCCTGCCAGCACCACTTACCGTAGAATAAGGCAGAACACACCCATCAGGATTGAGATTCAACATATCAATCCCTTTATAAATCTCCTGACTATGCTTCAGAATACGGCTTTTAGGGATTTTATCGGCTTTAGTGGCCACCACTTGAACATTTAGCTCATGCGCTACCAACCATCGATAAACGTTACTGTCACTCTCCATGGGTGGATGGCGAAGATCAATCAATTGGCATACTAGTTTTAGCCGGGGAGATGTGAGCCAATATTCCTCAATAAACTTTGACCAGGTTGCACGCGCCGCCTGAGCCCTTTTCGCATAACCATAGCCAGGTAAATCAACTAACATGAATTCTAACCGGGACGCATCAGGCAGCTTACCGGTAAGACGAAAGTAATTAATCGTCTGTGTTTTCCCCGGCGTACAACTGATACGAGCTAGCCCATTTTGACGGCATAATGAATTAATCAGTGAGGATTTACCAACATTAGAACGCCCAATAAAGGCAATTTCTGTAAGGTCGCCTGCTGGATATTGACTGGAATTAACCGCAGTCGCAACATAACTGGCATTGATGATATTAAATGATGCAGTATCAGTCATTACTCTGTCACCATGGCCGTTTTTAGCACTTCATCCATATGCTCCACCAATACAAAATCAAGACTGCGTTTTACATTTGCAGGAAGTTCGTCCAAATCGCGTTTATTTTCTTTAGGTAACATCACTTGTTTTATTCCCGCGCGGTGGGCAGCAAGTATTTTCTCTTTAATCCCGCCGACAGGCAGTACCCGACCGCGCAGAGTTATTTCTCCGGTCATAGCGAGCCCGCTCTTAATCGCTTTTCCTGTCAAGGCTGACACAATGGCGGTAGCCATCGTAATGCCTGCAGATGGTCCGTCTTTAGGAATAGCGCCCTCCGGTAAGTGAATATGGATATCCAGATTTTCATGAAAATCTTCATCAATCCCTAGCTCCTTGACCCGGGAACGGATATAGCTAAACCCTGCCTGTGCTGATTCTTGCATTACATCGCCCAGTTGGCCTGTTAGGAGCAATTTCCCTTTACCTTTCATTGTTGAGGTTTCAACAGGCAGCACCTCACCACCAACCTCAGTCCAAGCCAAACCAGTTGCAACTCCTACTTGACTGGTCTCTTCGGCTTGTGCATGACGATATTTGGGAGCCCCCAGAAATGTATGCAGATTTTGCGCCGTAATTTTAATAACCGGCCCCTTGTCTTGGACTATTTTACGGGCCGCTTTCCGGCATAGATTGGCAATGTTGCGTTCCAAGTTCCTTACACCGGCTTCCCGGGTATACTCACGAATTATTTTTTGAATAGTTCCCTCAGAAAAAGCAACCCACAATACCCGCGATAAGTCATAAGGTAATTCGATATAATGATCACTAAAAGTGTTATTTTGTTCCGGATCAAGTACTTCCAGCAACGCCGAAGAGGGATCGCCGCGAAAATCAGCATTCATTTTATCAATCTCATCCATAAGGAAAACGGGATTTTTAGAACCTCCCGTACGCATACCTTGAATAATACGTCCTGGCAAAGCACCGACATAGGTACGGCGGTGGCCCCTGATTTCGGCTTCGTCACGTACTCCACCTAAGGAAATCCGCACAAATTTACGCTCCATCGCCCTAGCTATCGAACGGGCTAACGAGGTTTTGCCAACACCAGGCGGTCCAACAAGACATAGAATTGGACCTTTCATCGTTTCCGTAAGTTTGCGGATTGATAAATATTCCAAAATCCGTTCTTTAACCTTTTCCAAACCATAGTGATCTTCATTAAGTATCTTTTCGGCATCGGTAATATCCAGTTTTCGGCATCGGTAATATCCAGGCGGTCATCTGTTTCAATATTCCACGGAAGTGCCAGCAACCAGTCCAAATAGGTACGAATGACACCACTTTCGGCCACCATCGGTGACATTTTTTCCAGACGGTCAATTTCTTTGCTGATCTTTTCTGTTACTTCGGCGGGGAGATTTTTTTCTTTGAGCCGTTCCCGGTATTCTTCCACTTCAGCTGTTCGTTCGTCTTTTTCACCAAGTTCTTTCTGAATAGCTTTTAATTGCTCACGTAAATAATACTCTTTTTGCGTTTTTTCCATTTGTTTGCGCACGCGGACATGAATTTTTTTCTCAAGTTCAAGAATTTCCATCTCGCGCCCAAGAATTTCACACAACCGTTCCAGGCGTGCAGTAATTCCCACTGCCGCTAACAGGGTTTGCTTATCTTCAATCTTCAGTGATAAATGACTGGCAATAAGGTCTGTCAAGCGCCCTGGTTCCTCAACTACCACTACTGATACCAGTGTCTCAGGCGGTATTTTCTTACTCAACTTAACCCATTGTTCAAATTGATTAATTGCCGTACGGGTAAGCGCTTCAATCTCTGGCGTCTTGGACTCATCCTCGTCAAATTCACGAATTTGAACCTGATAATATGGATCAAGACTGATAAAATCTTCAATTTCACCGCGATACAGACCTTCTACCAGTACCCGTATTGTTCCTCCTGGTAACTTCAATAGTTGCTTGATTTCTGCAACAGTGCCCACGGAAAAGATATCCTCAGGTTGAGGTGCATCATTTTGTGCATCTTTCTGTGTAGCCAGCATAATCAGCCGGTCTTGCACCATAGCTTCTTCTAAAGCACTAATGGATTTTTCCCGGCCAACATCCAGATGAATAATCATATATGGAAATACTAAAATGCCTCTCAGCGGCAAAAGTGGTATTGTACGCCGTTTTTCTGCCAACATTGCTTCCTCCTTCGGTAACCCTGCAGTTATTTAAGTCAATTAACAGTAGTTTCAACACCGTTATATAAAATATTCTAAGTGCCTGCTAAAAAATCCTTTTATTCTCCAATAATAACAGCCGGGTTAATAACCCGGCTAAATAATTTACACTTTTTCAACGCCAGCAGCTGCCAAAACCTTGGGCATAGCTGGCAGGACATCCAGCTTTACGGGTTCACTGGTTTTCACCATGGCATATTGTAGTACTTCTTGTAGTGTTTCCACCGGAATGACCTCGACATCCATATTTTT
>JAGGAA010000006.1 GCA_017889675.1 Bacillota bacterium
CAAAGCAGAGAATGCTTTGCTTGTGCGAGTTGTAAAAGAAGCATTAGGAACTCCAGTTAAAGTGGCTGACAAACCAGTTGAAACAGAACCGGATATTCAGATTTTGACCTCACGTGATAGAATGGAAAGCACTTTACAAGTGAATATGCCTACAGGTTGTCGGTCTATAACTATTGATGAGATTATGGATAAGATTAAACAGGCTGGTATCGTTTATGGAATTGATAACTTGGCAATTGAAACAGCAATTAACAGACCAGGAAGCACAAGCGTTTGTGCAAAAGGCTTACAACCGATCAATGGTGTTAATGCCAGTATTACATATCTTGTTGATTTAGAAAGCAAAGGGCGACCTGTGGAGTTAGATGATGGCAGGGTCGATTTTAAAAACCTTAATATGTTCACGGTTGTTCAGCAAGATGAATTGCTAGCAGAAAAGGTACCTGCGACACAAGGGACGGCAGGTATTGACGTTTTGGGGAATGAAGTTCAGGCTAAACCAGGTAAAGATGTAGTATTGCCAACAGGTAAAAATGTTTATGCCGTAGAGGGATTGAAGGCATACGCCGGCCAAGCTGGTCAAATTGTTATTGTTAATAAAAAAATTAATGTTATTCCCCTTATTGAAGTGAAGGGAGACGTTGATTTATCAACAGGTAATATTGAATTTGTCGGTAGTGTAATTGTAAAAGGATCAGTCCAAACTGGTTTTACGGTTAAGGCCGAAGGAAATGTAGAGATTGCCGGTAATGTTAGTGGTGGTATTGTTGAAGGCAAGAATGTCACTGTTCGTATGGGGATTCAGGGGATGAATAAGGGATATATAACAGCAAGTGAGAATGTTGTTGCAAAATATATTGAAAATGCAACAGTTTTTGCAGCAAAAGACGTTTTTGTCAGTGATGTTATTCTGCATAGTAAAGTTAGTGCTGGTAAACGAGTAATTGTTGAAGAGCGGCGAGGACTTATCGTTGGTGGACAAATATCTGCAGGTGAAGAAATTAGGGCAAAGACGATTGGTACTCATTCTGCCACTAATACTGATATTGAGGTTGGTGTAAATCCAGCACTGCGGGAAGAATACCAAACATTACGCAAAGAAATCAGAAAACTTGAATTTGACTTAGAACAAGCGCAAAAGGCTTTAAATATATTACGAGCGATGAATCAGAGTACAATGCCACCTGATAAACACGAAATGTTGCTTAAATTGACTAAAGCTCAGTTTCATTTAATTGGTCAAACTGAGACCATGCGCAACAGACTGGCAGAAATTGAAATAGCTTTAGAAGAAATGCGCTATGGGCATATTAAGGTAGCTGATACGGTTCATCCTGGGGTCAAAGTAGTTATCGGTACATTAGTAAAGCCAGTACGTGACGCTGCTAAGTTCGTGAAGTTTTATGCTGAAGACGGAGAAATTAAATCAGGCTCTTATAAATAGTGAGTAACTACCAATCCGCTTACTATATGGTTGGATGGTGATGTAATGAGTATCAGACCAATTGATATGCAGGTGCTTATTCCTAAGGTGACAGAAGTTGGAATACAGCAGAATAATCTTGCTCATCAAGGTACACTTCAGCAACAGCAATTTGCTGAACAGCTGGAAAAGACGGCCCAGTTGCGCCAACATCAGGTGCAGGGTGCAGTAAAGGGCCAAGGCGGCAAGGTTGAACGCGATGACACAAAAGAAAAAAACAATAAGCGTAATGGTAGTGATCCTGGCCAAAATAGAAATGTAGCATCCAACGATTCTCTAGAATCAGAAGATTCGGCAAAACAGACTGCGAGGCCAGATCCGGTACTTGGACATATTATTGATATTAAAACGTAGTATTACTGAGGTGATATTTTTGCTTTCCAACGTTATTGTTGTTTTACTTGTGATAGTTCTTTTGGGTTTTTTAGCGATATATAAAAAAGAAATGATTATTAAGATGTTTATATTGAGTATGTCTGCTCCAGCTAATGAATTTACGCAGCAACTCGAACAAACAGCAGACTCCATTATTAGACGCATGGAAGAAGAAACTACGCAACTTGAGCTATTACTTGAAGAAGCTGAGACGAAAATTGGCATGCTTAGCCACCAGGTTGAGCATGCCAATAAAATTATTGCGCAGCTAGTAGAGTTGCAGGAAAAACCTAACGTAGTTAATCAACCGGAAATAGATACTGCAGAGATTAGTAGTACGCCAGTGCTAAATGCTGCAAATGATGTTACGCTTGAGGAGATTCAGCCTGTTACGGAACTAACGATTGACGCTGATGAGAATCAACATACCGAATTAATAAATATTGAAAAATATCGTCACATTATTGCCATGGCTGACCAGGGCTATACTGTGACAGAAATTGCTAAAGCAACAGGTATGGGGAAGGGCGAGATTATGCTACTCCTGCAATTGAATAAAAAATAAGGAAGTTGATATAATAAATAGTAAGAAATTATGAGAATTTGACTTGTTATCAGAGGAAAGTTATGATATACTACTTTTCGGTGTATCACACACGCAATCTAATTTTGCTACTGTGCCAAAATGGTGAAGGCAAAAGATGCGGGTTGCGGCGGTAATTTAACAGGAGGTGTATTTATGTCAGTTATTTCTATGAAACAACTTTTGGAAGCAGGTGTACATTTTGGTCACCAAACCAGAAGATGGAACCCCAAAATGGCTCCGTACATATTTACGGAGCGTAATGGTATTTACATTATTGACCTACAGAAAACAGTAAAAAAGGTGGAAGAAGCGTATAATTTTGTGCGTGACTTAGCTGCTCAGGGACAAACGATGCTGTTCGTAGGTACTAAAAAGCAAGCTCAGGAAGCTGTAAAAGATGAAGCTATCAGATGTGACATGTTCTATGTCAATGAAAGATGGCTAGGTGGTATGTTGACCAACTTCCAAACAATTCAAAAACGCATTAACAGACTGCGTGAACTGGAAGATTTGGAAGCTAAAGGTATGTTTGAAGTATTGCCTAAAAAAGAAGTCATTACTTTACGCCACGAAATGGAACGGTTACAAAAATTCCTTGGTGGTATTAAAAATATGCACAAATTGCCAGGCGCACTTTTTATTATTGATCCTCGCAAAGAGCGCATTGCTGTGGCAGAAGCTCGTAACTTAGGTATTCCTATTGTTGGGATTGTTGATACTAACTGTGATCCTGATGAAATTGATTATGTTATTCCTGGTAACGATGATGCTATTCGCGCTGTTAAATTGCTTACCGCAAAGGTTGCCGACGCTGTCATGGAAGGTCGCCAAGGCGAACAGATGGCAGAGTAAACTATTATGTGCACATTAAAGGTAAGGGGTTTTCGGCCCTCTTACCTTTAATAATAGTTAGGAGGATTTTAAATGATAACTGCAGGAATGGTTAAAGAACTACGGGAACGTACTGGTGCCGGCATGATGGATTGTAAAAAGGCATTAAGCGAGACTAATGGTGATATGGAAAAGTCTGTTGACTTGTTACGAGAAAAAGGTTTGGCTGCTGCTGCCAAAAAGGCTAGCCGTATAGCTTCGGAAGGTCTTGTTGAATCATACATACATGGTGCTGGACGTATCGGAGTTTTGCTTGAGGTAAATTGTGAAACTGATTTTGTTGCTAAAACTGAGGATTTTAAATCATTAGTACGAGATATAGCCATGCAGATTGCTGCGGCTAATCCTGGTTATGTTGCGCGAGAAGAAGTACCTGAAGAAATTTTGAACCACGAAAGAGAAATTCTGCGGGCGCAGGCTTTGAACGAAGGTAAGCCGGCTAATATTGTTGAAAAAATGATAGAGGGTCGCTTGAAAAAATTCTATCAGGAAAATTGTTTATTGGAGCAGGCTTTTATCAAAGATCCTGATAAAACAATAACTCAATTAATTACCGAACGAGTATCAAAAATTGGTGAAAATATTTCGGTTCGTCGTTTCACTAGATATCAATTAGGTGAAGGTATTGAGAAAAAGGCCAACGATTTTGCAGCTGAAGTAATGGCGGCTGTTAATAAATAAGAGAACACTTAGTGTTCTCTTTTTTCTCCCAGATGGAAAGTGTAACTTTCACTGGATAAGGGCAACATCGACTTCCGCTGTCGCCTAAAGGCTCGGTGCAAGCGGTGTTTTCTTAAAAAAAATATTTTGTGAAATAAAGGATTTATTCACTGTTTGTAGAAATATAATTTCAAAGGAGGTTTCCCTATTGGTCGCTGGTAAATATAAGCGCGTTGTCTTAAAATTAAGTGGTGAAGCTTTGGCTGGCAATAAAGGCTATGGTATCGATCCTGTTGTTGTTGATTCTATTGCCAAAGAAATCAAAGAGGTTAAAACAAATAACTTGGATGTGGCCATTGTTGTTGGTGGCGGGAATATCTGGCGTGGTCTTGCGGGTAGTGCAAAAGGAATGGATCGTGCTACTGCTGACTACATGGGAATGCTAGCAACCGTTATGAATGCACTTGCGTTGCAAGATGCACTTGAACACTGTGGTGTTGATTCAAGAGTACAGACTGCTATTAATATGCAACAGGTTGCTGAGCCTTATATCCGTCGTCGGGCTATCCGCCATATGGAAAAAGGACGCGTAGTTATTTTTGCCGCAGGTACGGGAAATCCATATTTTTCAACAGATACGACAGCTGCGCTACGAGCGGCTGAAATTGAAGCAGATGCAATTTTGATGGCAAAAAAGAACACTGACGGGGTATATGATTCTGATCCACGTCACAATCCTGAAGCCAAGAAGTTTAAAGAACTTGAATACATTGAGGTTTTACAGCGCGGATTAGGAGTTATGGATTCAACAGCTACTTCGTTATGTATGGATAATAAAATTCCAATTGTAGTATTTAGTATCGATGAGCCAGGCAATATCTTGCAAGCAGCGCTAGGCAAAGATATCGGAACTATCGTTGGGGGAGAAAAGAAATGACAATTAAGGAAATTCATTCTGTCCATGAGGACAAAATGAAGAAGGCATTAGAAGTTCTACGGAAAGAGTATGGTAGTCTGCGTGCCGGCAGGGCAACTCCTTCACTTCTTGAAAAGGTTATGGTTGATTATTATGGTTCACCAACACCCGTTAATCAAGTAGCCAATGTTTCAGTTCCTGAACCGAGGATGATTGTCATTCAGCCATGGGAAAAAACAATGCTTAATGCCATTGATAAGGCTATCCAAAAATCAGATTTAGGATTAATGCCTACAAATGATGGTATTATCATTAGGCTAAATATTCCTCAACTTACCCAGGAACGCCGTTCGGAAATTGTTAAGGTTATACATAAAAAAGCGGAAGAATGCAGAGTGGCTATCCGTAATCTTAGGCGCGATGCCAATGATACAATAAAAAAGCTTGAAAAAGACAAGACAGTCTCTGAAGATGAGACAAAAAAAGCGCAAGATGACATTCAAAAATTAACAGATAGATATATTAAAGAAGTAGATCAGATTATGGCTGCAAAAGAAAAAGATATAATGGAAGTGTAATATGCTAGATACAGTTGCGCAACCGTTAGCTAAAGTTATTAACAGATTGGAACAAGCAAATTGCAAATATAGCATTAGCATTACGAAGCCATCGCGAAATACCTTTCAACTTGAAGATACACTTTACGTTATAAGGCAGCAATTAGATGCTGATGGTATTATGAATTTAATAGCTGCTGCTAAAATGGGAAAGGAGGTGTTTTAATAAATGGCTTACAAAATTACAGATGAGTGTGTTGCTTGTGGTTCTTGTGCTGCAACCTGCCCGGTTGAAGCTATTAAAGAAGGGGAACCAATTTACAGCATTGATGCTGAAGAGTGTGTTGAGTGTGGTTCTTGTGCTGAAGCTTGCCCTACGGGTGCAATAGTAGCTCCAGAGTAATTTAAATCCCCCTCGTAAGAGGGGGTTTAAATTTATATTTGCTGGCTAACTTTTCTGAATTTTGGAGATAATTTTGGTAATAACTATGCTGCAGTTTGGCGGAGGGGCTTAGTGTGTGGAAAAAGTGGTTTAGTGATAAGGCTGCTAATAAGCAAAACGATTATAATACAATTGATCTGAATAGAATTCCGTGCCATGTGGCAATTATTATGGATGGTAACGGCAGATGGGCTCAAAAGAAAGGCCTTCCCCGCACGTTAGGCCATCGTGCGGGTGCTGAAACGCTACGAGAAATTGTCATGACAGCTTCGGAGATTGGTATAAAAGTTCTTACTGCGTACGCGTTTTCTACGGAAAATTGGCGACGGCCAGTTGATGAAGTCAGCTTGCTTATGGGTTTACTGGCTGAATATCTTGATAATGAGATCAATGAATTGGATAAAAACAATGTGCAAATCAGATTTATTGGTAAGATTGAGGAACTGGCTTTAGTTTTACAGAAAAAAATAGAAAAAGCTCAGACGCTGACTGCTCACAATACCGGTTTAATTTTAAACCTAGCCGTAAATTATGGTGGACGGGCAGAGTTGACGCGTGCTGTTAAGATAATTACTGAAAAAGTATTGAATCAAGAATTGAGTGTACAAGATATCACTGAGGCAATTATTGAAGAAAATTTATATACAACGAACCTTCCTGCTCCAGACTTATTAATTAGGCCTAGTGGGGATTTTCGTATTAGCAATTTTTTATTGTGGCAAGTTGCGTATGCTGAATTTTGGTTTACTGAGACGAATTGGCCAGACTTTAAACCAGATAACTTTTTACAGGCAATACGCGATTATCAGCAACGGGAACGAAGATTTGGCGGTATTAAAAATACAAAAAAACGGTAGGTGCATATATTGCTAGGTACGCGTATTTTAACAGCAGTTATTGGGATTCCAATAGCCATATATATTATTACCTATGGTAGTTGGCTGTTTGCGGCAACAATACTATTGCTTGCATTGATTGCCTGGCATGAATTCTTTACCATGATGCAGGCCAAAAATATTAGAATTCAGTATAGTATTGGCCTTATTGGCATTATTTTAGCACTAGGTTGTGCATGGCTAGGAAACGCGCAGGAATTAGTAATGGTAATGATGTTAGCCATATTATTAATTATGGCGCAAACAATACTCAATCATAAGAATTTTGGAGTTGCTGAGGCTGCTTTTACTATATTGGGTACAATGTATATTAGTTTGCCATTTGCCCATTTGTTACTTCTCCGTTTTACAGATCAATATGATTATATGTATACGGCATTTGGCAATTTATCAGCAGGTGCCGTCTATCTGTGGCTAGCTTTTCTAGGAACATGGGCCAGCGATACGCTGGCTTATTTTGTGGGATCAGTGCTTGGCCAGCACAAGTTGTGTCCGAATATTAGTCCTGGGAAAACCGTTGAAGGAGCTATCGGCGGTTTAGTTGGCAGTATTGCAGGTGTAGCTTCCATGGGCTATCTGTGCGGCTTGCCTCTACTACATATGATTTTTTTGGGCATATTGATAGGAATTGCTGCTCCACTAGGCGATCTTGCCGAGTCAGTGTTAAAAAGGTTTACCGGAGTTAAAGACTCTGGTAATATTTTACCAGGACATGGTGGGATACTTGATCGTTTTGATGCTATTATGTTTTCTGTACCAGTAGCATATTATTATGTAACAGTATTTATTATTGCTTAGAGACATAGATGGGAGAGTTCCTTAATGAAGCATATTGCAATTTTAGGAAGTACTGGTTCGATTGGTACACAGTCATTAGATGTAATTGCCGCTAATGCAGATAAGTATAAGATAACAGCCTTAGCGGCCTATCAGAATGAACAGTTACTAGCTGAGCAGATTGAGTATTTTAAACCAAAGCTTGCTGTATTAATTGATAAATCGGCAGCTGACCGTATGGTTAATACCTATCAAGGAAAAACAAAAATTTTAGCTGGTGAAGAAGGGCTACTTGAAGCGGCTACTTTTTATCAGACAGATACTGTTTTGACATCATTAGTTGGATTTGCTGGGTTAAAGCCAACGGTTGCAGCTATAAAAGCAAAAAAAAATATAGCGCTGGCTAATAAAGAAACCCTTGTGGCTGCCGGTGAATTAGTGATGTCACTAGCAAAGAAATATAATGTTAGTATTTCACCAGTTGACAGTGAGCATAGTGCTGTTTTTCAATGTTTGAATGGAGAAAATAAACAGCAGATAAATCGGATTATTTTAACAGCATCTGGTGGGCCATTTCGCGGGCGTACGGTTGAAGAAATGAGTCAGGTGACTATTGAAGATTGCCTTAAGCATCCTAATTGGTCTATGGGGCGAAAAATTACTATTGATTCTGCTACTTTGGCCAATAAAGGTTTGGAAGTAATAGAAGCAAAATGGCTATTTGGCGTTGAGTATGACAATATTGATGTTTGTGTTCATCCGCAGAGCATAATTCATTCGATGGTTGAATTTATTGATGGTAGTGTTATGGCTCAGCTAGGAATGCCGGATATGCGACTACCTATCCAATACGCTTTATCTTATCCTGAACGCTTACCATCTAAGTTTCCCCGTTTAGACTTGAAGACATTATCTGCACTGACTTTTGCTGAACCTGATACGGTGAATTTTCCGGCATTAAAGCTAGCGTATAGTGCAGGGAAAAAAGGCGGCACAATGCCCTGCGTTTTCAATGCAGCTAATGAAGTTGCAGTGTATGCTTTTTTAAATGGGGAAATTGGTTTTCTTGATATCGTTCAGGTAATACGGTATACTATGGAAAAACATACCCTGATTACCACTCCCGATTTGGAGCAGATTCATACTGCTGATGCATGGGCACGTCGCTCAGCACTCCTAGTAGTAAATGATTTGAAAAAATGATAACCAATACTTGAAAGGTTGGTGAAAATTTGGCTACTGTCATTGCGACTATTTTTGTTTTCGGTTTGTTAATTTTATTTCACGAGTTAGGTCACTTTATTACGGCTAAAAGCGTTGGTATGAGGGTGGATGAATTTGCTATCGGGTTTGGCCCTAAGTTGATTAGTAAAAAAATTGGCGAGACAATCTACTCTATTCGTATCATACCACTTGGCGGATTTAATAAAATCGCTGGTATGGATCCAGACGAGCAGCAAGATGAACGTTCATTTAGTGCTAAGCCTATCTGGGCAAGAATGGTAGTGATTGTAGCTGGTTCAGTTATGAATTTTGTTTTACCAGTGCTCTTACTGTTTATTGTATTCTTGAGCGCAGGGGTTGATAGCCCCTCTAATCAACCAATAATTGGCAAATCATTTTCTGATAAGCCAGCAGCTGTTGCTGGGTTGCTGCCTGGTGACAGAATAACAGCTGTAAATGGAATACCTATAGATTCCTGGCAGCAATTTGTCAGTGTTATTCAGACAAATGCAGGAACCAAGCTTGCAATAAATTTTTCACGTGCTTCAGAGACGAACAAAACAGCGGTGCTTACTCCTGAATATGATGAAAAAGGTAAGCGCGGAATTATTGGTGTCATTCCCCAGATTGATAAATATCAGCCAGGAATAATTGAGGCTGCTGGTTTGGCTGTAAAACATACGGTTACTGTGGCTCAAGCTATGGTTGTTGGTATTGGTGAAATGATCACTGGCAAAACAGCAGCTGATGTTGCCGGACCCATTGGTGTAGCCCAAATGGCAGGGGAAGTGGCGCAACTGGGAATTGTTCCATTATTGCAATTTGCTGCCTTTTTGAGTATTAACTTAGGGTTAATTAATCTATTGCCAGTGCCGGTATTAGATGGGGGGCATCTTGTCACACTGGCTGTCGAGGGCCTCAGAGGTAAACCACTTAGTACTAGTCAAATGCAGTTTATTCAGATGATTGGCTTAGCACTATTAATGCTGCTATTTGTTGTGGCAACTTTCAAAGATATAGCGCGATTAAATTTGTTTTAAGCTGGTGATGAAATATGCAACGTAAGAAGACACAGTCGCTACAAGTTGGTAAAATGTTGGTAGGTGGTAGTGCTCCCATATCAGTACAATCAATGACAAATACCCGTACTGACCATGTTGCTGATACTGTAGCCCAAATAAGGCGGCTTACTGACGCCGGATGCGATATTGTTCGAGTTGCGGTACCTGATATGTCTGCAGCACAGGCCATTGAGCAGATAAAAGCTGGCATAGGTGATGTCCCCCTTGTTGCCGATATTCACTTTGATTATCGGTTAGCTATTGCGGCCATGGAGCGCGGCGTCGACGCCCTTCGACTAAATCCAGGGAATATTGGTGAGGTTGAGCATGTGGCCGCAGTTGTTAAAGAGGCTAAGAAACGGCGAATTCCTATTCGCATTGGGGTCAATGCCGGATCACTAAGTAAAGCAATACTTGCGAAATATGGTGGACGTCCGACACCAGAGGGCATGGTCGAAAGTGCTCTAAGTCATATTGCTATTTTGGAAAGTTATAATTTTCATGATATTAAAATATCGTTAAAAGCGCATGATGTACCACTTACTGTCAGCGCCTATCAGCTCATGTCAGAAACTGTAGATTATCCATTGCATTTAGGAATTACTGAAGCTGGGACAATACGCTCAGGGGTAATTAAGTCAGCTGTAGGTATTGGTGCACTGTTGGCTCAGGGAATCGGCGACACAATTCGCGTATCGTTAACTGGTGATCCTGTCGAAGAGGTGTATGTCGCTAATCAGATTCTTAAATCTTTAGGACTACGTCAATATGGTCCTACGCTTGTATCTTGTCCGACCTGTGGGCGTTGTCAGATCAATTTGGTTGATGTTGCTGAGCTGGTAGAAAATAAGCTGAAATCTATGAAGACCCCCATTACGGTAGCAGTAATGGGTTGTGTTGTGAATGGACCTGGAGAAGCCAGAGATGCCGATGTTGGTATTGCTGGTGGTAAAGGTGAGGGTCTGTTATTCAGTAAAGGTGAGATTATCCGCAAGGTACCAGAAGGCGAACTTGTAAGTGCATTATTTGCTGAAATTGATAAACTTAGTAAGGAGGATAATACTTAATGCGTTGTTCCCAATTATTTGCACCCACATTACGAGAAACTCCGGCTGAAGCCGAAGTAGTAAGCCATCAATTAATGCTTAGAGCAGGTCTTATTCGTAAAGCAGCAGGTGGAGTATATTCCTATTTACCCTTGGCTTGGCGTATACTGAAAAAAATTGAAAAAATAGTACGTGAGGAGATGGATGCTAAAGGCGGCCAAGAATTGGCAATGCCTATTATGCAGCCAGCTGAAATGTGGCAAGAAACTGGCCGGTGGAATGTTTATGGTGAAGAAATGTTCCGCTTGCAAGACCGTCATAATCGTAACTTTTGTCTAGGACCAACTCACGAAGAAATGATTACTACCCTTGTCCGTGGGGATGTTCGCTCGTATCGTCAGTTGCCACTTATGCTTTATCAGATTCAAAATAAGTATCGTGATGAGATTAGGCCAAGGTTTGGACTTATGCGGGGTCGTGAGTTTATTATGAAAGACCTATACTCATTTGATCGTGATGAGGCAGGTCTTGACGAAAGTTATAATAAAATGTATGATGCGTATTCACGCGTATTTACCCGTTGTGGTCTGTCTTTCCGCGCAGTGGAAGCCGACTCTGGTGCTATTGGCGGTAGTGGCTCACACGAATTTATGGTAATTGCTGAATCAGGGGAAGCTGGCATTGTTTACTGTGGGAAATGTGATTATGCAGCCAACGATGAGAAAGCTGAATTGCATCCGATTTGTCTTCCGAGTGAAGAACAGTTGCCGCTAGACGAAAAGGCTACTCCAGGAATGAAGACCATTGCTGAGGTCAGTCAGTTTTTAAGCATTTCACCAGAAAAGACGATCAAGACATTAGCTTACCGGACAGATACTGGTACGCTTGTATTAGCACTTGTTCGCGGTGATCATGAAGTAAATGAGATTAAATTATTAAATAAAGTTGGCTGTATACAATTGGAGATGGCTAATGAAGAAGCCATTACCCAGGCATTAGGTAGCCGAGCTGGCTACCTTGGTCCTGTTGGGCTTGAGGGTAAAGAGAATATTATAATTGTTGCTGATGCTACTGTTATGAATATGAATAATGCGGTATGCGGTGCCAACAAACTGGACACTCATTATTCTAACGTCAATCCTGGTCGTGATTTTAAACCGTCGATTGTTACAGACCTCCGTTTGATACAAGAAAATGATCCTTGTCCCCACTGTGGTGCGCCTGTTAAAACTGCTAGAGGTATTGAGGTTGGACAGGTATTTAAGCTATTTACCAAATATAGTACTTCACTCCAGGCCACTTTTATTGATGTTGATAGTAAAGAAAAACCTATGGTTATGGGTTGCTATGGCATTGGCGTTAGCCGTACAATGGCGGCGGCGATCGAACAAAATTATGATAAAAATGGTATAATTTGGCCTGCGCCGATTGCCCCATATCATGCTGTGGTTGTGCCTGTCAGTACTAAAGATGAAATACAGATGGCCTTAGCAGAGAAAATATATACTGAGTTAAATGCGAGTGGAATAGAAACGATACTAGATGATCGCAATGAGCGACCCGGTGTTAAATTCAAGGATGCAGACCTTATTGGGTATCCACTGAAGATCACAATTGGTCCCAAGGCTATTAATGAGAACTTAATTGAGGTCAAAGTGCGACGCACAGGGGAAGTGCTTTATTATGGACAAGCTGAATACCTTGCTAATATTAAAGAACTTTTGAAAAATTTGTAACATTATATAGTTAATTTGTACTAAAGGCGTGATAGCAATAGGATCACGCTTTTTTAGCTATACTTGAATGCATTACGCGAGGTGAGAAGATGGCGCCTATCAGTGAAATAGATATTGTGTTACGATTGGTGGTCTCTTGTATTCTTGGCGGCTTAATTGGGTTCGAACGCGAGAGCTTGGATCGTCCGGCAGGCTTACGTACTCATATATTGGTATGTATTGGGTCGACCTTGATGACGATTGTGTCAATTTATGGGTTTTCTGGCTATGATACTGTTACTAAGGATCCTGGGCGGATTGCGGCCCAAGTGGTGAGTGGGATTGGCTTTTTAGGTGCTGGTACTATTTTGCGCGAAGGTCTGACTGTTACCGGTCTGACTACGGCAGCTAGTTTGTGGGTTGTTGCCGGTATTGGTTTAGCTATTGGGTGTGGATTGTTTTTTGCCGGTATAGCTGGTACTGCTTTGGTATTTTTAACATTGGTACTATTTGGGCAAATGGAACGCCGTCACTGGAGTAATAAATGTCGTAACAAAATAAAAATTACTGTGCGTGATCAGCCAGGTCAGATTGGTAAAGTGGGAATATTTTTTGGGAAAAATAATATCGGTATTAAAAATGTAACTATGCACCATATACCCGAACAAAAAGTGATAAACCTTGAGTTTGTCTTAATAATCCCGGCAGATGCTAATATGATACAGGTATTTGCCGAACTGGCGGAAATTGACGGAGTGCTTTCCATTGATAAACCGTGGTAAAATAATAGTGACCTGTTATTGATGGGAGATGTTCAATGTCTAGTTATTGTGTTATACCGGAAAATTGCCAAAGTTTCTTTCAATTTGTAGATCAGTTACCAATTGATGCGGTTAACCGGAATTTGTTAAGAACAGCGCAAGTTAATAAAGTTGAGGTAAACCCAGTTGCTAGGACATGGGTCATATATATTACTGTAGCCCAGCATGTTTCTGAAGAGACTATTGGTATTGCAGCAAAGCATCTATGTCAACACTGTGGTTTAGCTACTGTTAGTTTTACACAGCAGACCAAGGATTTTAAACAATATCTGGCGAAGAACTGGCCACAATTTGTTGAACAAATTACAGAAAATCATTATGCGACTAAACATCTGCTGCTAAATGCGATTTGGTCATATGATGAAGAAATGCTGAGTATTGAAACTGTTGGGGGACTATCAACCGCTATCTTGGCTGAGCGTGGTATAAAGCAGGTAATTAAGGACTTCATTATGCGGGAATTCGCTCATAGCTGTGAAGTTGAATTCCTTCATTCAGAGGTGGCAGAGCAAGCCGAGTGTGATGAGCTATTAACGCCTGCATATAAGGAAGCTCTTACAGAAGCCGTTACGCTGCAAGATAGACCAAAGGCAAATGATAGCCCAATCGTATTTGGCCGTAATATTCGCGGTGCGGCCGCCGCTTCGCAGCCGATTAATGCCATTCAAGAGGAAGCACGCAATGTAATTCTCACAGGGCAGATTATAAATTATGAATTAAAGGAATTGAAATCAGGCCGTTTTTTGTTGACTTTTGATCTTGTTGATCTTACTGATGGTATTAGTGGTAAAGCTTTTTTTGATAATAAAGAACAGTTTGATAAAGCAACCGGACTTATTAAAAACGGTATGCAGGCGACAGTCAAGGGGACAGTTCAATATGATAAATTTGCTAATGAATTAATTCTATTTACTGACAGTATGTGTCGCGCTGAAAAAATCGAGGAGCGCCAAGACGATGCGCCTATACGCCGGATTGAACTACACGCCCATACTCGTATGAGTGCTATGGATGCTGTGGTTTCTGCAAAAAATTTAGTAAAAACGGCTGCTAAATGGGGGCACTCTGCCATTGCCATTACTGATCATGGGGTAGTGCAAGCGTTCCCGGAAGCCTATGAGGAAGCTACTAGTGTTGGTATTAAAGTGATTTATGGTATGGAAGGCTATTTGTTTGATGACGATATCAATCAGGCTCGTCATATTATCATTTTGGCACAAAACAATATTGGTCTTCGCAATTTATACCGGTTGGTATCGATATCACATCTTAGGTATTTACATCGTACGCCGCGCATACCACGGATGATTTTAGATGATTATCGGGAAGGTCTGCTACTTGGTTCAGCCTGTGAGGCTGGTGAGTTAATTCATGCTATGATTAACGGTGCCAGCCAAGAAGAATTAATTACTATTGCTAAGTATTATGATTATCTTGAAATTCAGCCAACAGGCAATAATGAGTTTTTAATACGCAAAGGTAAGATTGCCGACGAAGAAGGATTGCGCGATATCAACAGAAAAGTTTGTGCGATTGGTGCACAATTGGGAAAACCAGTTGCTGCTACTTGCGACGTTCATTTTTTAAATCCTGAAGATGAAATATATCGTCGAATTCTTATGGCCGGACGGGGTTATGATGATGCTGACAAGCAGCCACCACTCTTTTTTCGAACAACTGACGAAATGTTGGCTGAGTTTAGTTATCTTGGAGCAGAAAAAGCACACGAAGTAGTAATAGAGGCTCCCAAGTGTATTAATGACCTTATTGAAAGCATTAAGCCTATTCCCGAAGAATTGTATTCGCCGCAAATCCCTGGGGCAGAAGAAGATATTAAGTTTATGTCCTATCAAAATGCCGAACAACTCTATGGAACACCGTTGCCGGAGATTGTTGCTAAACGTCTTGAGAATGAACTTGATTCGATAATTAATCATGGTTTTGCGGTGCTATATCTTATTGCCCATAAATTGGTGAAGAAATCGATGGATGATGGTTATCTGGTAGGTTCTCGGGGGTCGGTAGGTTCTTCTTTTGTTGCTACTATGACCGGGATAACCGAAGTTAACCCCTTACCACCGCATTGGCGCTGTCCCAGTTGCAAATACAGTGAGTTTATTACCGATGGGAGTTATGGTGGCGGCTTCGATTTACCGGAGAAAGTTTGTCCTCATTGCCAGACTGATATGGAAAAAAATGGCCATGACATCCCATTTGCTGTATTTATGGGTTTTCATGGTGATAAAGTCCCTGATATTGATCTAAACTTTTCTGGTGATTATCAGCCGGTAGCCCACAAATATACCGAAGAATTATTTGGTCGTGATAATGTATTTAGGGCGGGGACGATTGCCACTATCGCAGATAAGACAGCCTATGGTTATGTAAAGAATTATCTGAATGACAAGGGTTCTACTGCCCGTAATGCTTATATCAACAAGCTTTTAGGAGGCTGTACTGGCGTAAAACGAACTACTGGTCAACATCCTGGCGGTATTATGGTTATACCTAGGGATATGGATGTGCATCACTTTACACCAATCCAATATCCGGCCGACGATAAGAACTCATCAACAATTACTACACATTTTGATTACCATTCAATCAGCAGTCGACTGGTAAAACTTGACATATTAGGACATGATGATCCGACAGTAATAAAAATGCTGGAAGATTTGACACATATTGATCCCAAGACAATTCCTTTTGATGATGCTGCTACTATGAGCCTATTTTCTTCGACAACCGCGCTACAGCTTACGCCGGAAGCACTTAACAGTACGGTTGCTACCTTTGGCATACCTGAATTTGGGACTAAATTTGTAAGGCAAATGCTTGACGATACTAAGCCAAAGACCTTTAGTGAACTGATACGAATAAGTGGTTTTTCCCATGGGACAGATGTCTGGCTTAATAATGCCCAGGATCTTATTCGCAGTGGAACTGCTAAACTTTCTGAGGCCATTTCTACGCGCGATGACATTATGGTTTATCTCATGCAAAAAGGCGTTGAGCCTTTGCTTGCATTTAAAACTATGGAAAGTGTGCGTAAAGGTAAGGGTATAAAGCCTGATGATGTCGAAAAGATTAGGGCTAAAAATGTACCTGAGTGGTTTATTGAATCCTGTCAGAAAATTAAATACATGTTTCCTAAAGCTCATGCCGTAGCTTATGTAATGATGGCTTTCCGGATAGCATACTGCAAAGTGCATCATCCGTTGGCATTTTATGCCGCCTATTGTACTGTTAGAGCTACCGATTTTGATGCAGACTTAATTGTCAAAGGTGCTAAAGTACTTAAAGATGAGCTTGTGATTTTAGAGGAAAAAGGAAATACGCTTTCAACTAAAGAGAAGAGTATCCAGACAATTTTAGAAATAGCGCACGAGATGTACTTGCGAGGGTATGTCTTTCACCGAGTGGATTTATATAAATCTGACGCTGAAAAATTTCTGATTGTTGATAATGGGCTTTTACCTCCCATTGGTTCCTTGCAAGGGGTAGGGATATCTGCTGCCCATAATATCGTGGCAGCCCGCCAGAACAAAGATTTTTCATCAATTGAGGATTTGCGTTCGCGCAGTAGAGTTTCTAAAACTGTAATTGATATTCTTAAAACTCATGGTTGCCTAGAAGGCATGGATGACTCAGATCAAACCAGATTGTTTGCATGAATATAATTTGATGAAAAGTTTGGTTGTAAGATTACCAGTTTAGTGGTATAATAGTTGAGTGTATAAAAGGTATTTGACTTTTTAAGAGTGGGTATTGAGCACCCACTCTTTCATCGTATTTTAGCACTAGTCGCTCTTACCATAGTTAGGTATGAGGGGTAGGATATTAGGAAACAATAAAAAGTAAGAACTATTACGGCTTATTAAGCCCTAATTGGAGGTGTTAATCCGTTGTGTTGAAAGAGAAAATAGAGGCAGTAATTGAAACCATCGTTACAGATATTATTGCAGATAGTACGCTCGAATTGATTGATGTAGAATATGTTAAGGAACGGGACTGGTATCTTAGAGTTTTTATTGATAAAGAAGCTGGTATTGAGATTGATGATTGCCAGTGGGTGAGCGAACAACTTGAAGCCAAGCTGGACGAAAGTGATTTAATAAAAGATCATTATTATCTTGAAGTTTCCTCCCCAGGCATTGACCGCCCTCTAAAAAAAGACAGGGACTTTATCCGTCATACAGGTGATAAGGTAGAGATAAAAACCTATGAGCCTATTAATGGTGAAAAATTACTGGTAGGAACTCTAATTGGTTTGCTCAATGGAAATGTTCAGATTGATATTGCTGGTCAAACTGTAACTATCCCAAAAGAAAAGACTGCGCAAATCAGACTTCATATAGAATTTTAGCATTGAAAATTGAATAAGGGGGAATTGTTATGAATGCAGAATTTATGCAGGCTTTTGAACAGCTGGGAAGAGAAAAGGGTATTGCGCCTGAAATTCTGTTTGATGCAATTGAAGCAGCCTTGATTTCAGCGTATAAACGTAACTTTGGCTCGGCACAAAATGTAAGGGTAGCACTAGACAGAACTACGGGAGAAATACATGTCTATGCGCGTAAGAATGTTGTTGAAGACGTTAGCGATACACGCCTGGAACTATCTCTTACTGAAGCCAAGGTAATTGATCCGCGCTACGAACTTGAGGATGTAGTTGAACTTGAAGTTACGCCTAAAAATTTTGGGAGAATTGCGGCCCAAACGGCTAAACAAGTTGTTGTTCAAAGGATTAGAGAAGCCGAGCGGGGCATGATTTATGAGGAATTTTCCAATCGCGAAAGCGACATTGTAACAGGTATTGTTCAACGTATTGAACAAAAGAATGTATTTATTGACTTGGGCAAAGCGGAAGCTGTTTTAGCACCGTCTGAACAAATTCCCGATGAAATATATAAACATAACGATAGACTGAAAACATACATAGTTGAAGTTAAAAAAACTACTAAAGGACCACAAATATTAGTGTCCAGGACACATCCAGGGCTGTTAAAGCGTTTGTTTGAACTGGAAGTTCCCGAAATTCATGATGGTATAGTCGAATTGAAATCGGTAGCACGTGAGCCAGGAATGAGATCTAAAATTGCGGTCTATTCTCGTGATGAAACTGTTGATCCGGTAGGGGCCTGCGTAGGTCATAAAGGTATGCGGGTACAGACTATCGTTAATGAGCTTAAAGGTGAAAAAATAGATATTGTTAAATGGAATACCGACCCGGCTAAATATATAGCTAATGCCTTAAGTCCTGCCAGAGTAATTTCAGTAGAGGTTCAGGAAGCAGAAAAGCTGTCAAGGGTGGTTGTACCAGATTATCAACTGTCATTGGCTATTGGCAAAGAGGGGCAAAATGCACGGTTGGCAGCTAAACTTACTGGCTGGAAAATTGACATTAAGAGCGAGTCACAAGCTGCACAATTGTTGAATACGTCAGCGAATTTGGCGCAGGAGGAATTGGTGTGAAACCCAAAAAAATTCCTTTCAGAATGTGTGTCGGCTGTCAGGATATGAAATCTAAAAAAGAATTGTTACGAGTTGTTCGAACACCAGAGGGAGACATTGTATTGGACCCAACTGGTAAAAAGGCCGGGCGTGGTGCCTACATGTGCCGTAGTGAGCAATGTCTAACAAAAGCATTTAAAGAAAAACGATTAGAAAAGGCGCTTAAACATCCAATTGGCGAAGAGGTTTATAATGCACTTAAAGTTGGGATCATAGAATGAATCAACAAAAGTTGATGTCGCTTTTGGGGCTGGCTCAAAAAGCCGGAAAGATAGCTTCTGGCGACTTTGCAGTGCAAGGTGCTATCAAATCAGGTAAAGCTAAATTGCTTATTATTGCGACAGATGCCTCTGAAAGTACTAAAAAAGAGTATCAATATCAGGCATCGTCGAGAAATATCACTATTTACTGTGTTTTATCCAAGGAACAGCTAGGTGGTGCCATCGGCAAAGCATTACGGGCTGCTGTGGTGATAACAGATGAAGGTTTCATCAAGCCAATTACCTTGATATTGCAAGAGTAATTGTTGCCATGGGAGAGAAAGAAAGTGGGGGTGGATCAATGTCCAAATATAGAGTATATGAATTGGCCAAAGAACATAATACGACTAGCAAGGTTATCATAGATATTTTAGGTCGCCATAGTATTACTGCTAAAAATCATATGAGTAGCGTGGATGATGATGCAAAAGTAGCTATTGAACGAACTTTTGCCAGAAAGACTGGTACAACCGAACCGACACAGGCTGTGCCGCCTGTTCAATCCGCAAAACCGGAACAACGGGATGTGGTGCCACCTGTAAAAGAAGCGCAGACTTCTAATCAGCAGCCAAATCGACCAAGCTTTAATAATCAGCAACAGCAACCCAATAACCGAGCAACAACAATCAAATAACCGACCGGGCTATAACAATCAGCAGCAGCAATTCAACAATCGTCCGCAAAATGCTGCGCAGCAGCCTAATACACAACAACGTCCGCCGCAAAATCGGCCTGTGGGAGCTGGACCACAAGGACAACAACCGGCAAATAATAATCGTCGACCTTTTAATAATAACTCTCGCAGTAGCGGTAGTTCAGGACCTGGAAATAGGAATCAACGCTCTAATCCACGTCGCCACCAACCAGGGAAAAATCAGGCTCCACATGTAAAAGTTGAGATGCCAAAACCTAAGAGTATTCGGATTGGTGAATCAATTTCTGTCAAAGAGCTTGCTGGAAAAATGGGCCGCGAAGTCAGTGAAATTATCAAAAAGCTGATGCTGATGGGAACCATGGTGAATATTAATCAAGAAGTTGATTTTGATACTGTCTGTATTTTAGGCGGAGAATTTGGGGTTGCCGTAGAAGCAATTCCGCCTGAGGAAGATCCGACTGAGATTCCTGAAATTGAAGATGATGAACAAGACTTGGTTTATCGCTCGCCAGTTGTTACTGTTATGGGGCATGTTGACCATGGCAAAACTTCACTTTTGGATGTTATTCGTCAAACACATGTTACAACGCAAGAAGCTGGCGGGATTACACAACATATTGGTGCCTATCAGGTAATGTGCCAAGGTAAGAAAATCGTCTTTTTAGATACGCCAGGCCATGAAGCCTTTACGGCCATGCGCGCGCGTGGTGCACAAGTTACGGATATTGCCATTTTGGTAGTTGCTGCTGATGATGGTGTTATGCCTCAGACAATAGAGGCTATTAATCATGCCAAATCAGCAAAAGTACCAATTATAGTAGCTATTAATAAAATGGATCGTCCTGGAGCGAATCCTGACAGAGTCAAACAACAGTTGGCAGAATACCAATTAATACCTGAAGATTGGGGCGGCGATACTATTATGGTACCGGTGTCTGCTCATCAGAAGACTGGTATCAATGATATACTGGAAATGATCTTATTAGTTGCTGAGATGCTTGATCTTAAAGCAAATCCTAACCGTCTTGCTTATGGAACAATTATCGAGGCTAAACTTGACAAGGGCCGTGGCCCAGTATCAACTGTACTTGTACAAAAAGGTACACTACGGGTCGGTGATACAATTATTGCTGGAACAGCTTATGGTAAAGTTCGGGCAATGACGAATGACCGCGGCGAGAAGATTAAGAAAGCTGAGCCTTCTACACCGGTAGAAGTACTTGGATTAGCAGATGTCCCAGCAGCTGGCGATATTTTAGTAGCTGTCGATGAACGAACTGCCAGAGCTGTAGCTGAAAAACGGGTGGCCAAAAAACGTACAGAAGAAATTAAACAATCACAGAAAGTTTCGCTTGAAGATTTGTTTAATCAAATCCAGGAAGGTAGTATAAAAGACCTTAATATTGTTGTTAAAGCAGATGTACAGGGATCTATTGAAGCTCTGCGTCAATCGTTGTTAAATATCAAAAATGACGAAGTCAGGGTAAACATCGTTCATGCCGGTGTCGGAGCTATTAATGAATCTGATGTTATGCTGGCAGCTGCTTCTAATGCACTTATTATTGGCTTTAATGTTCGTCCTGATGGAAATGCACGTAAGGCTGCTGATAGTGAAAAAATTGATATCAGGCTTTATCGGGTAATCTATGATGCTATTAATGATGTCGAAGCTGCTATTACCGGAATGCTAGCACCTGAGTTTAAGGAAGTTATATTAGGCCGTGCAGAGGTACGGCAGGTAATTTCTATTCCTAAAGCAGTTGTTGCCGGTTCGTATATACTTGAAGGAAAAATAACAAGTACTGCACAAGTGCGACTGATTAGAGATGGTATTGTTATTCATGAAGGTAAGCTTGAATCACTCCGCCGCTTTAAAGATGATGTTAAGGAAGTAGCGCAAGGATACGAGTGCGGCATAACCATTGAAAAGTTTCGCGATGTTAAAGAAGGCGACACTATTGAGGCATTTACCATGGAAGAGGTCGCCCCGAAGGGTTAAGCGGTATGTTGAGATAGTGGAGGAATTACGATGGGACAACTGCGGGTAGAAAAAGTGCAGGAATTTATTAAACAAGAAATTAGTAAAATCATTCTGACTGAACTAAAAGATCCACGCATTGGTTTTGTTACAGTAACCCGTGTAGAGGCTACTGGTGATTTGCGAAGTGCCAAAGTATATGTCAGCCTTATGGGAAATGATGATCAAAAGACAGAGACTTGGGCCGGATTAACTAAAGCCTTGGGATATATGCGTGCGGAGATTGGCAAACGAATTAGAATGAGATGTACTCCCGAACTGTCATTGCATCTTGATGAAACCTTGGAATATAGTGCACGTATTCAGGAACTGATTTTAAAAATCAAGCAGGAAGAAGGCAAATAGTAACAGTATGGAAGTGTCTATTAAACACAGCGCCAAGCTGTTAAGTAAGGCTAATCATATCGTACTCACTGCCCATATCCATCCTGATGGCGATGCGTTAGGATCATTGCTTGCTCTGTATGCTTATTTATCAGCCCAAGGAAAACAGGTCAAAATGCTACTTGATGATGAAGTTCCTCGCGCTTTTAAATTTCTTGCTGATTGGGATAAAATAGAAAAACCTCAAGATACAGTAGCTGAGGCCGATTTGTTGGTAGTGCTTGATTCAAGTGATGTAGAGCGGATTGGTAAAGTCAAGGATGTTGTTACAGCGCCTATCCTTAATATTGATCATCATATATCAAATTGTAAGTTTGCTGAGTATTGGTATATAGACAGTCAAGTAGCGGCAACAGGAGAATTGATTTTCAAACTTCTAAAAGAAATGAATGCAGCTATCACAAGCAGTATGGCTGCGGCATTATTTACAGCAATTGCAACTGACTGCGGTTTTTTTCGCTATGCCAATACGTCAGCAGAAACGCTTAAACTTGCGTCAGAACTAGTGGCCTTGGGTGCTAAACCCAATATTATTTCTGAATCGCTTGATACTAAGCCTCGGTCTGTTATTGAGGTATTACCCAAAGTACTTGAAACACTCGAAATCATTGAGTGTGGTCAAGCAGGACAAATAGCTGCATTAACATTAAGTCAAAAAATATTGTCTGATTTCAAAGACGATACAGAAGGCTTTATTAACTATCCCCGCAATATTGAAGGCGTTGAAATTGCCATTATGTTTAAAGAAGCTGATACTCACAGTGTTAGAGTTAGCTTACGTTCAAAAATGGTAGATGTCAGTCAGCTTGCACTTGCCTTCGGCGGCGGCGGTCATGCCCGAGCGGCAGGCTGCACAGTGACAGAACCGCTTGCTAAGGCTAAAACTTTGATTATAGACGCGGCCAAACAGCTGTTAGTTAAAGGGTTGGGAGTCAATGATGCAAAGCGGGATAATTAATGTACTAAAACCACCAGGCATGACATCACATGATGTCGTGTCATATATTCGGCGGTTATATAGCATAAAACGTGTTGGGCATGCAGGTACATTGGATCCTGCAGCAGCGGGTGTATTACCCGTGTTTATTGGCAATGCAACAAGGCTTGTTGAATACTTGGCCGACGCAGATAAAAGTTATCGGGCTGAGCTTACGTTTGGTTTTGAAACAGATACTGGTGATGATACCGGAAAAATTAGTAATAGTCGCCCGTATATCCGGCCCAAGCCGAGTGAGATTGAGGCTGCATTGGCGTCCTTTATCGGTGTCAATGAACAAATCCCGCCTATGTATTCTGCTATAAAAATTGACGGCAAAAAGCTATATGAGCTAGCTAGGCAAGGTCAGGTTGTTGAACGAAAACCGCGTAAGATTGTAATCGATGCCATTTCACTTATAACCGAAGGCGAAACAGGTATTGTGTTTGATGTAACCTGTTCTAAAGGGACATATATTAGGGTTCTATGTTCTGATATCGGCTATAGGTTGAATTGCTTAGCAGTAATGAGTTTTCTAGTCAGAACAAGAGTGGGACATTTTCATTTAGAAGAGTCTTTAACCCTTGAGGAAATTGCCGCTAATAAAGAACAGGCTGTTCAAAATGCCGATAGTGTGCTGACTCATCTTCCCGCGATTGTGTTATCAGAGCTGGAATCCCAGGCTATAAAAAATGGGCGTAGTATTTGTTGTAGTCAAAGTGGTTCAGATTTAATCAAAATGTATGATCTGCACAACACATTCATTGGTATTGGTCGAGAAACATGTCAAATGGGAGGTCAGGCAACACTGACTCCAGTGAAAATACTAAGTCCGGGCCTGTAACGGTCCGGATTCTTACATAGACGTGTAATGAGGAGAAACAGAAAAAACATGAAAGTCTTTACCCAGATAGAGAACGTGAAGCACGATGCACCTGTCTATATGGCTTTAGGTACTTTTGATGGTATTCATATTGGACATCAGGCAATCATCGCGCGTACGCTGCAACAGGCAAAAAATAAAAATTGCTGTAGTGCTGTCTTTACATTTAGTAATCATCCGCTTAACGTGATTGACGCTGACCGCCGTCCACCACTCATTATAACTAATCACGAAAAGGTTAAGTTAATTGCAGAGTTGGGTGTGGACATGTTATTTAATGTTCCCTTTACAACAGAATTATTGCAGTTAACTCCTGAAAAATTTATTGAGAAATTAGTTACTAACATGAATCTTCAACATGTTACTGTTGGTGCTAATTTCACATATGGATATCGGGGGACTGGCACGCCAGCGCTGTTAACAGCTGCCGGCGCGAAACACGGGTTTACTGTTGATGTGGTAAGTATGATCGATGTGGAAGGGGTTATCGTAAGCAGTACAGTCATTAGGCAATTAGTTACAGATGGTGCTGTTAAGCAGGCCGCAAATTTGCTTGGGCGATCGATAACTATATCCGGAAAAGTTAGTAAAGGTGATCAACGCGGGCGAAAATTAGGTTTTCCTACAGCAAATTTGGCGATTGTGCCAGGGCTTTTGGTACCCGCGGACGGGGTTTATGCTGTTTACATATATGATGAAACCGGCGCCAAGTTCAATGGGGTCGCCAATATTGGTAATAATCCTACTTTTACTCGTCAAACTCACCGTATTGAGGTACATATATTGGATTTTGACCGCATTCTTTATGGGAAGCAGTTAAAAATACAATTTATCGATAGAATTCGTGGCGAGATTGTTTTTGCTAATGTTGAGCAACTCAAAGAGCAAATGCAGGCAGATATTAAATTCTCTCGAAAACACTATTTTTAATTTTTCTGTGGTTTACATACTTTATATTTTATGATAAAATATCATTTAGTGAGTAAATCACATTATTAACCGTAGCGAGGATAATCGAGTCTCCGGCGATGTCTTGGCTAATGGGGATAGACAAGAAAAAGGAGGTGAACCACGTGTTGACACCTGAAAGAAAACAAATGCTTATTGAACAATTCCGCGTACATGTAAGTGATACTGGATCTCCTGAAGTTCAGATTGCGATTCTTACTGAACGTATTAATTACTTGACTGAACATTTGAGAGAACACAAAAAAGATCATCACTCTCGTCGCGGCCTGCTAAAAATGGTTGGTCAGCGCAGAGGTCTCTTGAATTATCTGCGTGAAAGCGATATTGAACGTTATCGTTCAATCTTGGAAAAACTTAACTTGCGGAAATAAGTAAAAAGCGGATTTTCCGCTTTTTATTTTTTTCCTAGGTTAAAGAAAATAAAAAAGGGAATAATAAGAAAAATGTCGAACAGTTAATCTTTGCTAAAAGAAAAGGGGCATATACAGAGGAGGAAAATATAATATGGAAACATTCCAGATGGAACTAGGCGGCCGGACCTTGATTATTGAATCAGGTAAAATGGCGAAACAAGCTAGTGGTGCAGTGTTGGTACGTTATGGCGATACTGCAGTTCTGGTAGCGGCAACTCAATCAGCTGAACCGAGACCAGGTATTGATTTTTTTCCGTTAACAGTTGATTATGAAGAACGCTTATATTCGGTAGGTAAAATTCCAGGTGGCTTTATTAAGCGGGAAGGGCGTCCAAGTGAAGCTTCTATTTTAGCTAGTCGTTTAATTGATCGACCGCTTCGACCACTATTTGCCGATGGATTGCGTAATGATGTGCACGTAGTAGCTACTGTAATGTCAGTGGATCAAAATAACCCGCCTGATATTGCAGCTATGATTGGTGCATCTTGTGCTTTAAGTATTTCTGACATTATCTTTAACGGGCCTGTTGGTGGCGTTCGTGTTGGCCTGATCGACAATCAATTTATTTTGAATCCTACGATAGAGCAGCAAGAAAAAAGTGATCTTAACTTAGCAGTAGCAGGCACAAAAGATGCTATCATGATGGTTGAAGCAGGAGCAAATGAATTATCTGAAGAAACTATGCTTAAGGCTATTTTATTTGGTCATGAAGCAATAAAAGAGATAGTGGCTTTTCAGGAGACCATTGTTGCCAAGGTTGGCAAGCCCAAAATGGAAAAAGCAATTTATGAGGTTCCGACCGAAATAGATGTGGCTATGCGTGAGTACATAACCGAACAGTTAAAAATCGCTGTAGCTAATGCGGACAAACATATGCGCGAGGAAAATATTAAACAGGTTAAAATGGAAGCTACCGAGCATTTCTTGTCAATTTATCCTGAGAATGCCAAAGATATTAGCAATATGTTCCAAAAGATTCTCAAAGAGATTGTACGGAAAATGATTACAGTAGATAAAATTCGTCCTGATGGCCGTCAGATTGACGAAGTACGTCCTATTACCTGTGAAGTTGGTCTGTTAGCACGTACTCATGGTTCAGGGCTGTTTACCCGTGGCCAAACGCAAGTGTTTACTATCACTACGTTAGGAGCTATTGGCGACGAACAGATTCTTGATGGACTTGGGGTTGAGGAGTCCAAACGCTATATGCATCATTATAATTTCCCGTCCTTTAGTGTTGGTGAGACCAGACCTTCACGTGGCCCTGGACGCCGCGAGATCGGTCATGGCGCATTAGCTGAGCGGGCGCTACTGCCTGTTATCCCTTCAGAAATGGAATTTCCGTATACTCTCCGTTTAGTATCAGAAGTATTGGAGTCCAATGGCTCATCTTCTATGGGCAGTGTATGCGGCAGTACATTATCCTTAATGGATGCAGGTGTTCCAATTAAAGCGCCGGTATCTGGTGTTGCCATGGGCTTAGTTAAAGATGGCAGCAATTACACAATCTTGACTGACATTCAAGGCATGGAAGATGCGCTTGGTGATATGGACTTTAAAGTGGCTGGTACCACTAAAGGCGTAACTGCTATGCAGATGGATATGAAAATATCGGGGATTACTGAACAAATTTTTAAAGACGCGCTGGCACAGGCTAAACGTGGCCGTATGCATATACTAGGTAAGATGCTTGAGGCGATCAAGGAACCCAGAGCAGAACTTTCGCCGTTTGCGCCACGCATTATTACCATGGAAATTGATCCAGATAAAATCCGCGATGTTATTGGACCAGGTGGCAAGACGATTAAAAAAATTATTGAAGAAACAGGCGTTAGCATTGATATTGAAGATGATGGCAAAGTGTTCATTGCAGCTGTTGACGTTGAGGCTGGCCAAAAAGCAGTAAAAATCATTGAATCCTTAGTGCGTAGTGTGGAAATTGGCACCACGTACACTGGTAAAGTCACTCGTTTAATGAATTTTGGGGCATTTGTCGAAATTCTCCCTGGCAAGGAAGGTCTTGTGCACATTTCGCAGCTTGCGCTTGAACGTATTGCCAAAGTGGAAGATGTTGTTAAAGTCGGCGATGAAATTATGGTCAAAGTGACCGAAGTTGACCGCCAAGGACGTATTAATTTGTCTCGTAAGGAATTGTTGAAGGCAGAACAAAAGGAGAGTCAGCCTGAAGATGC
The DNA here is from genome assembly GCA_017889675.1 of Bacillota bacterium. Classification (GTDB taxonomy): domain Bacteria; phylum Bacillota; class Negativicutes; order Sporomusales; family Sporomusaceae; genus Sporomusa. The sequence continues at coordinate 27,736 of JAGGAA010000006.1, forward strand.
TGCAAAATAGCAGATAATCAGTTGGACTTGGCAATAAGCCAAGTCTTTTATTTTGCTCATAAAATACAGGCAGTAGTAATACACTGTATTACTACGCAAGCGTTGTGAGCAGGAGTTGATTAGATGCAGTGTAAAGTGGTGATGGTAGGTAAAGTTCGTTCTTGGTATGTGTATTTTACTGTTGGTGTTTTTATGGTAGTTGCTATGTTATCAGGAAATATCCAACCACTTTTACACACTATGCAGGTAGGTACTGTACCGCCGCCGGTATTTCAAGGCAATCCAGCTCAGCCCCAAATTGCTTTGGCCTGCAATGTGTTTTGGGGGGAGGAGTATCTCCCGGATATGCTGAAAACACTTGACGAGAATAATATTCATATTACGTTCTTTATTGGTGGCAGCTGGGCCAATAAATATCCGGAAGTACTTAAAGATTTGGCAAATCGAGGCCATGAACTTGGAAACCATACTTATACTCATCCTCATCCTAATAACTTGAGTAAAGAAAAAAACAAAGAGCAGATAATAAAAACAGAGGAGCTTGTGGCTAGCATTACAGGAATAAAAACAAACTTATATGCACCGCCCTATGGTGAATACAACAATACGGTATTGTTAGCTGCACAAGAAATCGATTATACTACCATTATGTGGAGTATTGATACTATTGATTGGAAGCGTCCACCACCCGAAGTTATCAAAGAACGTGTCTTAAAAAAACTCCACAATGGTGCTATTATATTGATGCATCCGACAGCACCAACTGCGCAGGCTCTACCAGGATTGATCGAAGAAATAAAGAAGCGGGGATATACCATAACAACAGTATCTGATATACTAAAATAGAATAAATAGGCAGGCGAAAGCCTGCTTTTTTTATTGCTTAAAATATAAAGTTATGATAGTATTATGTTTACATAAGATATGAAATTTGAATTATGGTTATTCATAGTTAAGTTATTGGACTTTAACTTTGGCCAAAGGCCCGGCGTAAGCCGTGCTTTTTTAATGGAATGGAGGCTGCCATATGAACAAGTACAAGAAGTTACTATCTTGGGGAGTAATGTTGGTTTTTATGATGACTATTATGTTGTCTGTTACCCCTGCATATGCTTTTTCGGTAGCTGATTTATTAGGACAAGCTACTACTGCTAATGACTCTAGTGTGTCGAATGGAATGAGTACAGGTAAAGGTATGTTAGATGTTTTTCTTGGTCTGTTGCTAGGCAATTTGTTGGGTAATGGCTTTAACAATTCAACAGGTGGGGCGACGAAAGATAACCCTACTAGTGGATTAGTTAGTGCATCAGCGAAAGAATTTGTGGGCTTTTATGCCGAATGGTGGGGAGCCGATACTTCTTCCTATAACTCGATGGTAAAAAATACTGATGTAATTAAAACAATTGCCCCATTTTGGGCCACAATGCAGGCTGATGGCACAGTAGTTGACCGCGGCGGCAATGACCATGCTGCAGTGGTTAAAACTGCTCAGCAGAAGGATATGACAGTATTGCTGCTAGTTAATAATGCCAAACAAGATAACAACACTACTGCGCCAGTTCATACCGTACTGGCAAATCCGGTACTTAGGACTAAAGCGATTGACAATTTTGAGGCATATATCAAGAAGTATAATCTTGATGGAATCAATGTTGACTTTGAAATGGTGCCTGCTGAGGATCGCGATAACCTGACAGCATTTATGCGGGAGCTTTCTGCTCGTCTCAAACCACAAGGCTTGCTTGTGACAATTGATGTTTTTCCTAAACAAAATGAAAATAATGATGTGGCAGCTGCCTATGACTATGCAGAGCTGGCTAACTATGCTGACAAGATTATGATTATGGCTTATGACAATCATGGCATGTGGAGTGGGCCAGGCCCGATTGCGGATATTGGTTGGGTAGAAAACAGCCTAAAATATGCGCTCAAGTTTATTCCTAAGAATAAATTATACCTTGGGATTGCGGCCTATGGTTATGATTGGTCAGCCCAAGGCACACAGTCGCTAGAGTATAAGGCGATAATGGATTTATCTCAGCGTTATGGACAAGCAGTACAATGGGATGATGCATCGAAATCTCCGTATTTTAGTTACACTGCTGCTGATGGTATTGCGCATACAGTTTGGTTTGAAAATGGCGAAAGTTTAAAACATAAGCTGGCGCTTATTACCAAATATGACATTGCTGGTGCAGCTATGTGGAAGCTTGGCGAAGAAGATCCCGACGTTTGGCCAGTTCTACGGGAACTATTTCACAAGTGATTTCAAATAAAACCACACAGGAGGTTTATGGTGGATAGTAAAAAAATATTGATAGTAACGATGCTTTTGGTTTTAGTATTTAATATAGCAGGCCCGATACAAGTAAGCCATGCCGCAGCGTTGGACAGTGTTATTGGTACGCTGGCAGCTTCCACTGTTTCATCTACAAATAGTGGAGCTAGTGGTGGGTCAGATGTATTTAGCAAGCTGTTTAGTTTATTATTTGATAAAATACTTGGACCCATATTGAATATTTTCGGCGGTGGCAAAGCAGCAACAATCCTACCGGAAAATCCAGTAAAAGTGACACCACTGCCTCCCGGTGATGGGACTACGGGTGTTGTAGACAGCGGTGTATTACGTGGGAAAGTTGTTGTTGTTGACCCTGGTCATGGCGGCAGTAATCCAGGTGCTGTGGCTAATAGCACTAGAGAAACAGATAATAATTTAGCGGTTAGTCTCAAACTTCGGGATAAGCTGACTAAAGCCGGAGCAAGAGTAATCATGACAAGGGACAGTGACCGTACAGTTGCGCCTGAAGGTAGTTCCTTAGGGCAGGAGTTAGCAGCACGTGTGAATATCGCTGAAGCGAACAATGCAGATATTTTTGTCAGTGTCCATTCTAATTCCAATCCCGACCCATCCATATATGGAACTATGACTTTTTATCCGAGTGGCAAATCATCTAAATTAGCACTTGAGGTTCAAAACAGTATTATTAGAGAAACAGGAGCTGTAGATAAAGGTACTTCCTCAGCAACTTTCTATGTGCTGCGCAATACTTCCATGCCGAGTATTTTGGTCGAAATGGGCTTTGTGACCAACGCAAGCGAAGCCAGTAGGTTACAGGAAGATAATTATCGGAATAAAATAGCCCAGGGTATTTTTAACGGAGTAGTAAAATACTTTAACAACTAGTATCTTAAAAGCAGGATAAGGGCAACACAGCTTGCGTTGTCGCCAAAGGCTCGGCGCAAGCTGTGTTTTCTTTATTAGCAAATTTAGGTATAATAAGGATTATACTATATTGGAAAATTATTTTTTTGAAACGTATACCAATAAGAACAATTTGCAGTAAAATAGGAAGGTGTCATTTTTGTTCAATGATAAGGAGATTTATGTATAAAAAATCAGTATTGCCAAATGGAATTCGCGTCGTATCGGAAACGATTCCGTATGTGAAATCAGTTAGTATGGGCGTATGGCTGGCAACAGGATCAAGGTTTGAAGAGGAATATAATCATGGAGTTTCTCATTTTATTGAGCACTTGATGTTTAAAGGAACGGCACGGCGTTCAGCCAAGGATATTGCTGAGATAGTTGATGCTGTTGGTGGGCAATTGAATGCGTTTACTGCCAAAGAATGTACTTGTTATTACTTGAAGGTTTTGGATTCTCATGCTGATTTAGCTATGGATATTCTAAGCGATATGCTGCTTGCATCAAAATTTGCCGAAGAAGACATTGAACGTGAGCGCCAGGTAGTACTTGAAGAAGTACATATGTATGAAGACTCACCAGATGAATTGGTTCATGACATTCATTTGGATACCGTGTGGCCTGTCCACCCGCTTGGACGGAATATTTTAGGCACGACTGATTCAATTGAACGATTTAATCGCGATTCAGTAATGAAATATTACCATGATTTTTACACTCCAGATAATTTGGTAATTGCTGCTGCCGGCAATATAAGCCATGAAGAGTTTGTAGGATTAGTAGCTCGCTATTTTAGTGACTTTAAAGGACAAAAAAGAAAATTGGCGATAACTACCCCGGCCTTTGCACCAGCCAGAACGATTATTAACAAAGATTCCGAGCAAGTGCACATATGTTTAGGTGCATTAAGTGTGCCGCTAGAGCATCCCCAAATCTATCCTGCGTATATTTTTAATAATATGCTAGGCGGAGGAATAAGTTCTAAACTGTTCCAAGCTATCCGCGAAGAGCGTGGTCTGGCCTATTCTATTTATTCTTATCAAAATAGTTATAAAGATTCCGGATTGCTTACCGTTTATGCAGGCACTCGTCCGGGAAATGTAAATCAAGTGTTGGATCTTATTATAGAAAACTTGAAGGATTTTAAAATGAAAGGCATAACTGAGCAGGAACTGACTAAGTCAAAAGAGCAAATAAAGGGGAGCCTGCTGCTGGGCTTAGAGAGTTCAAGCAGCAGGATGTCCCGTATTGGCAAGATGGAAGTTACTTTAGAAAAATTTGTTTCTTTAGATGAAGTTGTAAGCAAAATTGACAGGGTAACGCTAGATGAGGTAAACCAGATGATTGAGCAAATGCTTGTTGCTGAAAAACTGTGTTTTACTGCGCTAGGCCCTGCTGACTCATTAAATATTAATACTGATTTCAGTTTTTAAGAAGGAGAATAGTATGGCAAGAGGATTTGAGGTAATTAGTCAATATAGAGAATCAGATATAAAATTACCGATTCGTAAGACTGCGTTAAGTGCCGGGTATGATCTTACAATTGCCCAAGACATTACTTTACTTCCAGGAAAGGTTATCTTAGTTCCAACAGGAGTTAAAGCCTATATGGAAGAAGACGAATATCTCGGTATTCATATTCGTTCTGGTTTGGCTATTAAGCATAGCTTGAGTTTAATTAATGGGCAAGGTATTATTGATGCCGATTATTATAATAATCAGGAAAATGAGGGACATATTTTACTTCCCGTTTTTAATCAGGGATCAGAACTTGTGATAATTACCAAAGGAACCAGACTAGCCCAGGGAATTTTTTATAAGTACCTAAAAACAGATAACGATTGCGTCAATAATCTTCGTTCAGGCGGTTTTGGGAGTACAGGACAGTAACAAATGGCGATTTCCTTTCATAACTTATGCTAATTCGCCATATACATTGGTAGAAGCAGGTTAAGGAGGGCTACTGTGTATACCTGGATGACATTAGTACTGGTTGTCTTGATGGTTATGGGGTCTGTTTGGGTACGTGTTTGCCACTCTCGGATGTCCTTGGACAATATACCCTCAGTTGAGCCAAAGCCATCGCCCTTTGCTAATGCCGTACGAGATTTAGTTGCCACTGCCGGCGGCGTATATATTTCTTTGGTAATGATTGTTTCATTTTTAAAATTGGAGATACCTGAACGGATAACTGTCAGTATAATTATGTTCGATCCGCTGGCGATGACGGCTATAGTAGTGGCGGTTGTTCAACCGTTTTTTGTTAAACTATTTGATAGCAAGTAGGTGAAAGTATGCGGATAAGTGAAATGACTGGAAAAGAAGTTATTAATTTGGGAGATGGTGCGCGGTTAGGTATCGTTGGTGAGTGTGAGCTTACTTTTGACAGTCGCTCTGGTGTTATTGGTGGATTAATTCTGCCCAAAAGAAATACACTATTTAACTTTTTAGGTGACAATCAGCTAGTAACAATACCATGGCAGGCAATCAAACGCATAGGAGATGAAGTTGTTATTGTTGATTTAAATAACGCTTATGATCACATGTATTCTAGATGATCGGGAATAAAAAGTGTTGTACTTGTTAAGCCTAACATTAAACTGTATATCAGACTAATGTTAGGAGGCTTATTAATGTCAATAACGAACAATTCTACAGGTGCTATGCAAGGAAATATTGGGAAGCAGCCAACAGCTCAACCTACAGGCCAGACAGGAAACGCTTTAGTAAATAGCTATACAGGTGGTCAAGCGCAAACTGCAAATCTCCAAACACAAACTACGAGTTCTGCGGCGCAAACTAAGTCACCTGGAATGCAGGCAGGTACTACGGGAGTTAAAAGCGTAATTGGTGTATTTAATTCTCGTGATAATGCTGAGCAGGCAGTAAATGCTCTTAGAACGAAAGGCTTTACAACCGAAGAAATAAATATTGTTTCCAAAAACAAAAAGCAGCAAGGCCAAGATACTGAATATGTTGAAGATGATATTACCGATGGTGCCCTAGCAGGTGGCACGTTAGGCGGTATTGGCGGTTTGCTTTTGGGAGCAGGTGCTTTAGCCATTCCTGGTGTAGGACCAGTACTAGCCGCTGGGCCAATTGCTGCCGCTTTGAGTGGGGCGGTAGCAGGCGGTATTACGGGTGGGCTTATTGATTGGGGCATTCCGGCTGAAGTAGGAAGACGCTATGAACAAGAGGTAGCACAAGGTGGAATTCTGGCAATAATCCGCTCTGATGCCGCGAAAGCGAATCAAGCAGCTCAGATCCTGCGTCAAAACGGGGCAAAAGACGTAGAAACTCATGCATTAACCTAAACATAGTTTTCACTGGAATGTCGTGGATGAATAAATAAACAGCTTTTAATATTTATTGACAATGATGGAACCTTTGGTATAGAATGTGTATAAAATGAATAAGCAACATCCTGTAAAGGATGAAGTAGAGGTGCGGGAGTCAAAAGTACTTTCAGTGAGAGTGGAATCGATGAGCTGAAAGAAAAGGGGCGACCGCCGAAGTAAGAAAGAATGCCGAATCTTCTTACTGGTCTTACATCAAATAGATTTAAGACTGTCACCATTACTTGGTGGAGTGCTATCTCATCTGGTCAGGGACGATATATATACACATATATTTTCCTAAGGTCAGAAAAATGCTGTTTTGGCAGCTGGTGAGAAATGCGCTCACCAGCTGCTTTTCTTATTAAACAGGAGGTGGATAGCGCTTGATTAGAGTGATGGTATGTGGCGCTTATGGCAAAATGGGACGGGAAGTATTGCGAGCAGTTCATAAGGACCCGCATTTAAGCGTAGTCGGAGCAGTAGATATAAATTCCGACTTTGCCGATGTAGGCGATATTATCGGCGCAGGAAAAACAGGAGTAACGGTTGGCAATGACTTAGTTACTGTTGTCAATGAAACTAAACCACAAGTTATGGTTGATTTCACTAATCCGCAATCAGTTTTAAGCAACATTAAAATTGCCATAAAAAATGGCGTCTGCCCAGTTGTGGGTACAACCGGATTAACGGAAACTGATATTGAGGATATTCGTGAGCTATGTGCAGCTTCCAAGGTTAATGCAATTATTTCACCTAATTTTTCCATAGGTGCTATTCTTATGATGAAACTTTCCCAAGAGGCCGCCAAGTATTTGCCGCATGTTGAAATTATCGAGATGCATCATGATCAAAAGCTGGATGCCCCATCTGGCACAGGTCTTAGAACCGCTGAATTAATTGCCAGTGTACGGGGAACAATGCAGCAAGGCCATCCAGATGAGAAAGAAAAACTGACTGGTGCTCGTGGCGGTGATTTGTCAGGTATTCGATTGCACAGTGTTCGACTGCCTGGCTATGTAGCTCACCAGGAAGTGATTTTCGGTGGATTAGGCCAAACCCTAACGATTCGCCATGACTCAATATCCAGAGAATCGTTTATGCCGGGAGTAGTACTGGCTTGTAAAAAAGTGCTAACTGTTGATGGGCTGATTTTTGGTCTTGAACATATAATGGGCTAAAGCGTTGCAAAGAACGAAGCCAACTTCAAATATATGAGCATATTTATGATTATTGAATGGGGGACTAATTTACAATGAAAAAGTATAATGTAGCAATTTTAGGGGCAACTGGAGCAGTTGGCCAAGAATTTTTAAAACTTATTGAAGAGCGCAACTTTCCGTTTAACCAATTGAAATTGTTAGCGTCTGAACGGTCTGCAGGTAAAACTATCGAATTTATGGGTAAAGACTACATTGTTGAGGAGGCGACACCCGATTCATTTAATGATGTGCAAATTGCCTTATTTGCAGGCGGCTCAATTAGTAAAACATTAGCACCCGAGGCCGCTAAACGCGGGGCGGTTGTCATTGATAATTCAAGTGCCTTCCGCATGGACCCGAATGTACCTTTGGTCGTGCCAGAAGTTAACCCAGAGGCCATAAAAAATCATCAAGGGATTATTGCTAACCCTAACTGTTCGACAATTATTATGGTTATGGCATTAAAGCCTGTATATGATGTGGCAAAGATTAAACGTATAGTTGTTTCTACATATCAGGCTGTTTCCGGTGCTGGCAAAGAAGGCATTGATGAACTGACTGACCAAGTTAAGGCAGTTGTAGAAAATCGTCCTGTAGAAGCTAATATTTTACCGAGCGCCAGTTTGCCCAAACATTATCAAATCGCGTTTAATCTCTTACCACAAATAGACGTATTTGTTGAAGAGGATTATACCAAAGAAGAGATGAAAATGGTCAATGAGACTCATAAAATATTCAATGACTATAACATCGGAATAACTGCGACGACGGTGAGGGTGCCGGTATATCGCAGTCATTCTGAATCAATAAACATAGAGCTTAATAGCCCGCTGTCGCCTGAAGAAGCAAAACAAGTATTGGCTAAATTTCCTGGTGTTATTGTACAAGATAACCCGGCTGAAATGTTGTATCCTATGCCACTATATACTTCAGACAGTAATGAAGTGTTTGTTGGTCGTATTCGGGCAGACAAAACTGTGCCTTATGGATTAAATATGTGGGTAGTAGGCGATCAAATTCGCAAAGGTGCAGCGCTTAATGCTGTGCAAATAGCTGAGTATATGATTGATCATAATTTAATTTGAGGTGTACAAAATGCGAATAATTGTCCAGAAGTTCGGGGGCACATCTGTAGCATCACCTGAAGTGCGGGAACTTGTACTGCGCAAGATTGAAATAGCGCGGGATCAAGGCTTTAATCCGGTAGTTGTAGTTTCGGCTATGGGACGTCAGGGAGCTCCTTACGCTACAGATACACTAATCGATATTGCGCGGTCAGCCTATAAGAATATTGCTGACCGCGAGCTTGATCAGATTATGTGCTGCGGCGAAATGATCTCAGCCGTGATTATGGCCGGTACGCTGCAGGCCGCTGGTATGGACGCAGTTATGTTAACGGGAGGAAATGCGGGTATTATTACTGATGATAACTTTACTGACGCTCGTATTTCAAAATGTGATCCAACACGGATAATCAGTTATTTAAAACAGGGAAAAGTACCTGTTGTGTGTGGCTTTCAAGGTATGACGGGTGAAGGTGAATTTACTACCTTGGGACGCGGTGGCAGCGATACTAGTGCAGCAGTCTTAGGTGCAGCTTTAAAGGCTGACATGATCGAAATATATACAGATGTTGAAGGCATTATGACAGCTGATCCAAGAATTGTTGAGAATGCGAAAATTCTTGATTGCATAAGTTATGGGGAAGTATGTCAACTGGCTCATCAAGGGGCTAAGGTAATACATCCCCGCGCAGTTGAAATTGCTATGCAAAAAAATATTCCCCTTGTAGTAAAATCAACATTTTCAGAAGCTCCCGGTACACTTATTACGAATATCGCCAAAGAAGACAACGATAACGTAAATGTAGTTGACCGTGTCGCCACAGGTGTAACCTATTTGGCTAATATTGTTCAGGTTAAAGTTCACCTTGATGATACTATGGGAAATGATGCAAGTTTTAAGGTATTTAAGACAATGGCTGATAATGGTATTAGCGTCGATTTAATTAATATTCATCCAGGCGAGATCATGTTTACTATTAATGCTGATCAGGCCGAAAAAGCATCAATAAAACTCAAACGTCTAAGTTGTAAATTTGAAATACTGGAACATTGTGCAAAGGTATCTGTAGTTGGTGGCGGAATGCGAGAAGTACCAGGCGTGATGGCAAATTTTATTGAAGCTCTGTCTCGTAATAAAATTGTTATTCTCCAGACAGTTGACTCCCATACATCTATTTCTGTGCTTGTGCCACAAAGTGATGTTGGGGCTGCTGTAAAATCGCTTCATGAGAAATTTGGCTTATCAAATTAATAAGGGGCGAGTGTAATGAAAAATTTCGGGCAAGTCTTAACCGCAATGGTAACCCCGTTTAATGCTGACTATAGTGTGAATTATAGTGAAGTTGCTAATTTGGCGAAATATCTTGTAAATAACGGTTCTGATGGATTGGTAGTTGCGGGCAGCACTGGTGAAGCGGCTACATTAGCTACAGATGAAAAGCTGAAATTGTTCAAAGTAGTATTGGAGGCTGTAGGTGATAAGGCTACTGTCATTGCTGGCACCGGTTCAAACGATACGAGAGCTTCTATTGAATTGACTAAAGAAGCTGAAAAGATTGGTGTGCATGGCGCAATGCTTGTTGGTCCCTATTATAATAAGCCGCCGCAAGAAGGTTATTACCAGCATTTTAAAGCCATTGCGGACTCAACAATGCTGCCATTGATCGTATATAATGTTCCTGGACGTACCGCTTCTAATATGTTACCAACAACCATTGCGCGTTTGGCCGAAATTGAGAATATTGTTGCTGTTAAAGAAGCAAGTGGCAGCCTAGACCAAGTTTCTGAAATTATCCGCACAACACCCAATGACTTTTGGGTGTATAGTGGGGATGATGGGCTGACCTTACCGATCTTGTCTGTAGGTGGCTGCGGGGTAATTAGTGTGGCCGCTCATGTTGTAGGTAACCGTATGCAGGAAATGATAACCTCGTTTTTGGCTGGTGATCTGAATAAAGCGCAGGCATTACATCTTGAACTTATGCCTTTCTTTAAAGTTATCTTTGTTACTACCAATCCAATACCTATCAAAAAAGCTGTAAATATTCTTGGAATAAATGCAGGCCCAGTAAGACTGCCGTTAGTGTCTCTTACAGCGAGTGAAGAGGAACAACTAAAAAATGTAATGCAGGCAATAGGAGCTTTATAATTAAATTTTTGACCGGTAGCGAGTGCTGCCGGTTTTTTTGCATGTCTAGACAATATTTGCATATAATATTCCAGAGTGAGCAGTACCACTTGTTGTCAGAGGTTGTTAAATAGGTTATAATTATTGACAAGTGGGCAGGACGGCCGGTTTTTTTATGTAGCGGTTTAATGAACGGGCGGTTAGAACGTAAGGAATACTAAATTTAAAAATTCTGGAGGTGTATGTTTTTTTGTCACGACAACCAAACAAAGTGCAGATAATTCCCTTGGGCGGGATGGGGGAAATTGGTAAAAACATGACTGTTATCCGTTACGGTGATGAGATAATAGTAATTGATTCTGGCTTGATGTTTCCCGAAGACGACATGCTTGGCATTGATCTGGTTATTCCTGATATTACCTATCTGATGGACAACCGTGATTTAGTTAAAGCAATTGTGTTGACACATGGTCATGAAGACCATATTGGGGCTTTGCCATATGTGTTAAAACAGCTGGATGTACCTGTATATGGAACTCGCTTGACGATTGGAATTTTAGAAGGACGTTTAAAAGAAAATAATGTCTCTACCAATAATTTGCAGGCTGTTAAACCAGGCGACCAAATTCAAATTGGTAATTTCAAAATAGATTTTATTCGGGTAAGCCATAGTATCGCTGACGCAGCTGCGTTAGCCATAAAGACACCCGCAGGGGTGATTGTCCATACAGGTGATTTTAAGCTTGATCAAACGCCGGTAGATGGTAAGGTTACCGATTTTCACAAATTTGCTGAGCTGGGTGATCAGGGGGTGCTAGTGCTTTTAGCCGACAGCACCAACGCCGAGCGCCCTGGTTATACGCAGAGTGAAAAATCGGTTGGTGTAACTTTTGATGAAACGTTTCGTACAGCGCGTGAACGTATTATTATTGCTTCTTTTTCGTCCAATATTCATCGAATTCAGCAGGCCATCGATACTGCTTGTAAGTATCGACGCAAGGTAGCGATACTTGGCCGGAGTATGGTCAATGTTGTTACTATTGCGCTGGAACTAGGCTATTTGAATGTACCAGAAGGCGTGATTATCAATGTTGATGAAATTAATAATTACCCAGCATCAGGAATTGTCATTTTAACAACAGGGAGCCAAGGTGAGCCAATGTCGGCACTAACCAGAATGGCTATGTCAGATCATAAAAAAGTCGAGATTATTCCGGGCGATACAGTAATTATTTCGGCTACGCCAATACCAGGTAATGAGAAGTTAGTTTCACGCACAATAGATTTTCTTTTTAGGCAGGGAGCAGAAGTTGTGTATGAGTCAACCTCGGGGATTCACGTTTCGGGGCATGCTAGTCAAGAAGAACTTAAATTAATGCACAATCTTATACGGCCTAAGTTTTTTATCCCCGTACATGGAGAATATCGACATTTAATCAAGCATTCCCAATTGGCACAAGCATTGGGGATGCCGAAGGAAAATATTTTTATTGCTGAAAATGGGCAAACACTAGAATTTACTGCCGAAAAAGGTGCAATCACGGGAAGGGTTACTGCTGGCAATGTTTTAATAGATGGTCTCGGAGTTGGTGATGTCGGCAACATTGTGCTAAGAGATCGCCGGCAACTTTCGCAAGATGGAATATTAATTGTTGTTGTAACTATGGATAAACAGCGTGGACAAGTCGCTGCTGGGCCAGATATTGTTTCCCGCGGCTTCGTATATGTACGTGAATCTGAGCAACTAATGGATGATGCCAAAGAGCGAGTACGACAGGCTCTGGAAAAATGTGAGCTTAATGGTGTAACCGAATGGGCGGCCATTAAATCAAATGTTCGCGACACGCTGGGCAAATATTTATATGAGCGTACGCGACGCCGTCCAATGATATTACCAATTATTATGGAAGTCTAATGAGGAAGCCTTGCGCCTACCTGCTGAAAAAAACAGTTTGGTAAGCCAAGGCTTTTGTTTTGTTAA
>JAGGAA010000046.1 GCA_017889675.1 Bacillota bacterium
AACCCCAGAATTGGGAATAAACGACTCTGCCGTATGGGTATGATAGATTCCTACTAAGGGCTTATCTTTACTTGCCACATTTTTGGATTCAAATTGAGGGAAATTCGGCAGAGTCGCTGCACTGACAATGGGCGTGCCTGACTTCTTAAAAGCCAACATAAATGGAATTTCATGTGAAACTAAGGAGCGCACATCGCTAAAATCAATATTTGCCAATAACAATACTAAACGATGACTAATAGTATCATTAGCCAGCTCAGGCGTTATTTTTACCGCACTTTGCGGACGATATACCTCAAACAGCCCTGGAACGCCTAAAAATAACACCTGCTTTCCCTTAGGCAACAAGGTCGGTAGATATTGACCGTAATAAACTGGCCCGTTCACAGGAACATCACTTGTTGCACTATTCATATACGTACTAAAGGCTAACCCTGTTGCTATTACAATCATGAAACTAACCAATGATTTATTTAAAATTTTAGACGTGTCATAAACTCGCAAGAAATTGGACCAAAAACTAGTGACATTACTTTTTTTTCGTGCTTTTCTTGTTACCATTGCTGCCTCCGCCAGATTATCCTATTGAAAATTTTGTTTACATACAATCTATATGCCTGGCAGCAAAACGATAGTACACTTATTATCGGACTAGCTATATTAATGTAAATACATATGAATATTCTCATAATCGATATTCGGATGCATGGCTTGATTGATGCCACCGGCTACGACAGCGGCAATATCCTCAATAAGTCGGTCAACCTCCTTTGGTGTTACCATGAGGTCTCCAAGCATTTCTGGCAGCACTTGCCGAACTATAGTCTGACGATCCTGATCAGACAAATTAGCCATACTTTTAAAATAACGGCCAAAAGCAGCATGTTCTTGCAAAGTATTAATTGTATCCATAGCAATTGTAGAGGCGTGAACAACGGTTGGCACACCAATAGCGACAACAGGTACTCCTAGTGAAGCTTGCGTAAGACCAAACCGTTTATTTCCTACACCGGAACCAGGATGAATACCCGTATTGGCCAATTGAACTGTGGTAATTACCCGGTGACTTGACGCTGCTGCTAGCGCATCAATAGCAAGTACCAAACTTGGTTTGATTTTGCTAACAATTCCCTGAATGATCTCACCTGTCTCCATACCAGTTATCCCCAGGACACCTGGAGAAATTGCACATACTGAACGCACCCCATCTTTTAGTTCCGGAGACAGCATCTCTTGCAGATGACGAGTTACAACAATTTTATGTGCCGCCCGCGGTCCTAAAGCATCAGGAGTAACGTTCCAGTTGCCAAGCCCCACAATCAAAACAGTAGCATTGCGCGGCAACTTGATCATGCCTACCAGTTCTTCAGCCAAAAAATTCATTATTTTCTGCTGCAACGGGGTATTCTTGTAGCGTAATCCAGGTGCTTCAATGGTAATATATTTTCCTTGCATTTTCCCCATCATGCGTTCTGCTTCTGGTGTAGTAATATTTACACGAGTTATGATAGCATCTTCATCTTCACTGGTTTCAATCAAAACACCAGGAATGTCTTCGCGCACCTTTTTGGTAAGCATTTCACGCGCTTCTAAGGCTAAGTCGGTCCGTACTGCATCAATGATTTGATCCATACATGTTCTCTCCTTTGTCCCCAATATGCCTTAGACCTATCTTTTCCGAAAAAAAAGGCACCTATACGAATCTATTTGTCTGGCATTTTGCTTGCTTTTTCCTCGTGGCCATGCTAGAATGTTTTAGTAATATATACATAAGGAGGTGAAATACTTGCCAAATATTAAATCATCTGAGCGTAGCGTAAAAACTGACGCTGAACTGCGTGCCCGCAACTATTCGGTAAGATCAGCGATTAAAACTTCTACCCGTAAGGTGGAGGAAGCAGTGAATACAGGTAAAGCAGATGAGGCCAAGAACCTCCTGATTAATGCCGTAAGCGTTATTGACAAAGCAGCCGCCAAGGGCGTTATTCATAAAAATGCCGCTGCCCGTAAGAAGTCCCGCTTGGCTCGTAAAGCCAATGCCACTCAACAAGCTTAATACTTAATAAGTAAAACCCTGTTCACTTTTGCTAGTGAACAGGGTTTTCGTTTATCCAGATGGAAAGTATTACTTTCATTATCCACACAACTCTATTATTATTTTTTCCAATACCACTGGCCCACTCCGACTTGTTTTTAAATCCCTATCAGCTGCTGCCAGACTAAGTAAAGCGGCTTTCAGTTTGCCTTCATTAAAGCTACGGCTTTGTTTGACAAGCTTTTCACCAATAAAGCCAGGAACTTTGAAAAAATCAGCCACTTCACGACTGCCGCAGCCCTTATGGATTAACTCCTTAGCCTGCCAAAGTTGTCTGACTTGCCGAGCTAAGAGCGCCAATATCCGTATCGGGTGTTCACCTGCTGCCAATTGCTCACGCAGTAACGCCAGGGCCTGAGGCGTTTGTCTTTGGCTTAATGCTTCCACCATGGCAAACACCGATACTTCTGGCACCGCTGATAAAATTTGCAGTAAGTCCTGCTGCGTAACTCGCGACTTGCCAATTGTATATAAAATTACTTTTTCTAACTCATTATTTACAAAATCAAGTGAAACCTGTGGCATCATACTGACAGCCGCCAACAAATGCTCCTGCGCATCAGGAGCCATTTTTATTGTAAGCTCTGCAAGCCGTTCGGTCAGCCAGCTTCTCAATTCTTTCCCCTTTAACGGCGCCGCTTCCAACACCACACCGTTTTTTTCCAAGGCTTTAAAAATTTTGCGCCGTTTGTCAGGTTTATCTGGTGTAATAAATACAACATGACTATAAACCGGCATGTTACCAAACAATGCAATTAACCGTTCAGTGGCAGCATCTGTTTTATCTTGAACCTCGCCGCCACTTGCTTTGCGGCCAGCAGAAAATAGTCCTGTATTCCGAACAATAATTAGGTTCTTTTCACCAAGGAACGGTATTGTTTCAATTGTATTAATAAGTTCTTCCCGCTGCGGATCAGACTCAAAAACAATAAGATTCATATCCCTGTCTTCTACGGGCACGACACTGGTAATAAGCGCCTGCTCAACCTGGCGCAGGTAATACATTTCCTCACCATACAGAAGATAGCTGGAAGCAATTTTATTCTGCTTGATAGCAGCAAGCACTGCTTTATAATCCAAATATTTCACCACATTCTAATTATTTTACATAAGTATCAACTTGAATATTATTGCCGTCAGAGGTAAAAACTATGGCTCCCTGCAAATCTGTGCGATAAACTATCGTTTTCTTTTCACTCAGTCGTTGTAACGTTTCCGGGTGGGGGTGCCCAAACCGGTTACCATAGCCAGCAGTAATCACCGCAAATTTGGGGGCAGCTGCCTGAAGAAAAGGTTCGGTCGTGGATGTTCTTGAGCCATGATGCCCTACCTTTAATACAGTACATGGTGCCAGACTTTTTGTCAAAAGTGCAGCCTCTCCTTGCGCTTCCAAATCGCCGGTAATTAAAAAGCTATGCGTCCCATAGCTTACGCAAACTACACTAGACACTTCATTCCCACCAGCTATGCGACGACTGCTTTCAGCCTCACCCACAGCCTGCTCAATACTAACGCTCACTTTATCAAGTGTAAAGCTTTGACCCGTATAAGTAGGAATAACCGCTGCCTGTCGGGAACGAAGCAACGCCGCGACTGCCAGTGAAGATTGTTCTTGCGGCAGCAGCACGTTAGCAACCTTGATAGCACTAGCTACCCCGGCTGCCCCACCCGCATGGTCCTGATGTCCATGGGTCAAAATCAGATAATCAATCGTTCTCACGCCGTAATGCTTAAGATAGGGAGCAACGACCCTCTCACCAATATCGAAACTTGATTCTCCCAACGTTCCGCCAGTATCAATCAGAATTGACCTGCCGTGGGGAGTAATTATCAAGGTGGCGTCCCCCTGCCCCACATCAATAAAATGTACTGCCAGCGGTTTTGGATACCAGACATATACTACCACTGAAATAATAAGCAGTACTGCTGTCAAAACACACTGACGCGGCCATTGCGCAACAAGTTGTTTCGGCTCAGGCACTCCAAACGGCCGCCAACCATAAATCCAGGCTAACACTAAATAATAAAAGGCACTGCCCGGTATCCCAACAGCAGGTAAATACACAGAGCTATAAGGCACTGCTGCTAATAGTTCTGTAAGCAGCATAACAAGACCTAGTAAGAGACTACCACTTACAAAGATCACCTTGCCCACAATGGGAATGATTGTATAAACAATGACTCCTGTAAGACCAAGAAGTATCACCAGCTCAATAACAGGCAAAACAATAATATTAGCAACAAACGAGATCAGCGAAAAAGTATTGAAATACCAGGCTATTACAGGCAATACGCCAAGCTGCGCGGAAAGCGTCACAGCTAACGGGCCTGCCAGCCAAGAAGGAAATCGTGATAGATACGCCAGTGTCTGTTGATACAAAAAGACCAGACCGGCGGTAGCGCCAAAGGATAATTGAAAACTGATATCAAATACCAATAACGGCTGATAAACAAGCATAGCTAATGCAGTAATAGCCAAGGCTGCTGGTGCATAGGTATCCCGTCCAAGAACTACCGCCAGCAAGCTGATAAGACCCATAAGAGCGGAACGTATGACTGGTGGCGTCAGCCCGCTCATGCCAGCATATAGAATAACTACCACAGCCGCTAAGGTTATCGTAAATAAGGAACCCCAGCGCAGTCGTTTACCAAGCCAGGTTATCAAACCAACTACAAGCGCAATATGTGCACCTGATACTGATAAAATATGGATTAATCCTGTTGCTGCAAAATCACTGATAACATCCTTATTTATCCCCTGATAGCCGCCAAATAGCACGGCTGTCAAAATAGCAGCATCATTTACCGGCATTACTTGTTGCAATCCGGTAATCATTCTGTCGCGCCAGTCGGCAAGAACTACCTGCCATGAATACCCCTTGTAAGCAGTAAGCACCTGCAGCGTTTGTCCATTCATGCGGGCCGTGATGCCCTGCCGCTTCAGAGCGGCAGTCATATCAATCTGACCCGGATTATTATAGCCATGCAGTTCCAATAGCTTTCCAGTAATGGTTACTTTATCACCATAGGCTGCCAATTTACTATGTTCTGCTTGCTGCTGGACATTTATCCTGATTTTTCCAACAGTAACCGTCGCTTGTGTTCCTTCCGGTTTAACTTTTTCAGCATGGAGGATATAACGTATCCGTTTTTTTTGTCCGTCAATAGTAGTTACCTCAGGAACAGCAGCAATCGTGCCCACCACATTGACAGACTGCCCTACATACTGACCAATATCATCAGCCTTTATAATAACAGCCTGGCCATAACAAAGCATCCCAGCTACAAAAAACAAGCTGATAACAGACCAAAAACTCTGCTGATAATTACGAGTAACCCGCCATAATGAGGTTAGCAGCAATACACTAGCCAAGAGAGCAAGAACAGGAAGCTGCCAGCTAAATACTGAGGCATACCAAATGCCGGCAGCAAAAGCAGCACAGGCACACAAAATGATATTGTTTAGCTCCATGGCTATAGGGATATCTTATCTTTAAATTGATTGTATTTGGCTTCACCAATTCCAGGTACTTTTTTGAGGTCCTCAAGGTTGCTAAATAACCCATTGGCTGAACGATATTGAGCAATACGTTCAGCCAATGCCGGCCCAATACCTGGCAGCTTATCAAGTTCAGCCGCAGAAGCTGTATTAATATTAATTTTGTCATTATAATTATTGGTGGACGCGCCTGAATTGGGATTGGAATTGCCATTGGCGGTCGAAATAACAGTATA
The DNA here is from genome assembly GCA_017889675.1 of Bacillota bacterium. GTDB lineage: Bacteria > Bacillota > Negativicutes > Sporomusales > Sporomusaceae > Sporomusa. The sequence goes on from JAGGAA010000046.1 coordinate 5,831, forward strand.
CGGAACATTGACTTGCATCTCATCTTTCAAATGCACTGCCAAGTTAATTTTGGTAGTATCGGCACCAAGCGCAAACCCACCTGCTACTGTAACCGCATCAACAATCCGGCTGCCTGGAGGAAGTCTATATACCCCCGGTTTATTCACTCCACCACTGACATAAACGACAACCTCACTGTCTGCAGCCTGACTGGCAGTAGTGCTGGCATCTGATAAATTTCCTAGAGCAGGTGCGACTGCCACCGGTTGATCAGGTTCTTTTTGCCAAAAACCATGGAAACTATACGCCAATATTCCGCATGCCAGCAATACCACAATAATAAGCTTTTTCTGCAGAATCCCCATAAGTTATACCTCACCTTATGCTTTTGACAGTATTATTTCAACACATTACTGCAAAATCCTGCCAGATTTGTACTATATGTAAGCTGTTTTACAAATATGACCATTGACATTTTTTGCCTAATTGGTTACCATGAAAATTGTAGTATTGCTGTATTGGCTCGGTAGTGTAGGATGGCAGGATTGTAATAGCCCAGAAAGTGAGTGAATTGTGGTTTAACCGGCCAATAACTAGTTAATGTGTAGAAAGGTAGGATGGAACATGTCCATACAATTTTCAATCGTAGTTCTGTATATTATTATGCTTTTTGTTATTAGTCTCTACGCCAAACGTAAGGCTGCCGGCGGCAGTGTAAACTTTTTATTTGGCGGTAGAAAGATGAACACCCTATTAGTTGCTGCCAATGTCACTGGCTTAGCAGTCGGAGCTGCCTCGACCATCGGTGTTGCAGAAAATGCCTTCACCGCAGGTATCGCTGCTGGCTGGTACAATGGCGCCTGGTCAGCAGGTGCCTTGGTAATGGGTGTACTAGCTGCTGGTAAATATCGCGAAATGAACTGTACTACTATTCCTGAATTATTTGAGCGGTATTATGATAAAAAAGGCCGCGTCATTAGTGTTATTGGTTTAATCACCATCCAACTAGTCATAACCTCCATGCAATACCTGGCTGGAGGTGCGATTTTATCTTCTTTACTGCCTGAAGTATTTTCATTTACCGGCGGTATGATTACCAGCGCCGTTGTTTTCGTTGGCATAACTTTGATCGGCGGGCTATGGTCTTCTGGCCTGTCAAATGTTGTCAGCGTTGTTCTGATCTATATTGGTATCATTACTGGCACCATTCTGATAGTAACCCAACAGGGTGGTTTACCGACCATAGCGGCCCAATTACCCCCTGGCACCGATTGGTTTGGCCCGCTTGGCGGTCTCGGACTAGCTACCGTTGTTGCCTGGTTTGCCGTTATGATTACCCAGTCAATAACTGCGCAAGGCCCTGTACAAATTGCTTGCGGCGCTGCAAGTGCGAAAGCCTCCAAACACGGTTTTATCTGGGGTGCAATCTTAATTTTTCCGATCGGGTTCCTCTGCGCCGTTATGGGGCTTGCCGCCAAAGTGGCGATGCCTAATGTCCAGGCAACCTTGGCTATGCCTAAGATCATTATGGGGCTTGATCCCATCATCTCAGGCACCACACTTGCCGCCTTGTGGGCAGCCGATGTATCAACAGCCTGCACACTGCTGCTTGGTGCCGGCACCCTGTTTTCCCAAGACATCTATAAACGCTTTATCAACCCCGCAGTTACGGAAAGTAAGTATGTCATAATTAATCGCATAACCATTTTAGGCCTAGGAATTCTTACGCTCTGGCTGGCCTTTAATGCGGTAGGAATTTTAAAAACCTTATTACTGGGTTTAAGCTTAACAACAGCCTTTACACTCGTATTTCTCTTTACCCTGTTTGCACCAGGTTTATGCCGGCGAAGTTCCGCTTTTTATACAACCCTTGCCGGCATCTTGGCTTTGCTGGCTTGGCAGTTCATCCCGACAGTACGCATATTTGCCCAACCTATCTATTTAGAGTGGTCAGTCTGTTTGCTAACCTTCCTGACAGTGGCAATCTTTGATACGCGAAAAATCACTGCTGAGCAACCCCTAACTATTACGAACGAATAACAGGAGGGCACTTAATGAATGATGATGTAACCAGCATTGATGTCGGGCGAGCTGCCTTACGCATGGCTATTAGTGACAACAGACAAGATGAACAAACGATCCGCCAGTTGCTCGCCAAACAAGACATGCAGGCAGTAGCCATAGATTTTGGTGGCGAATTTATCCCCTCAGTGAAAAAAATTATTGAACGGGCTGTTGTAGCTGCCCAGCGTCAAAATTTAGTACCTTCCAATCATATCGGCGAAGGTGCTGTTGCCGGCGCTGTGCATAACGCCTTAGAGCAAATTGCCACTAAAGCAGTAGGCCTTAATGTGGGCGGTAAAATTGGCATCGCGCGTTATGGCGAACATCTTTGCGTAGCTGTTTATTTTGGGGTTGGCGTATTAAACCTCAATGAAGTTGCTGTAGGACTTTC
>JAGGAA010000292.1 GCA_017889675.1 Bacillota bacterium
AGTGCCTTTAACTGGGATAACTGGAACGGCATTGACACCCGTTATCGTCTGAATGTTGACGGCAATATTACTGACAATATTCGTGCGCATGTTCGCTTTGTACAAGAGCAAGACATCTCAACCTCTTATGCAACAAATCAGGCTAGAATGGATATGGCCTACATCGCAGGTAAATTTAATAATCTGGATATCCAGATTGGTAAAGATGATCTGTTTACAGGCAAAGGACTTTTAATTGATGACCACCAATTTACTGGTATTAAGGCAAGTACAAATCTTGCTGGATTAAACCTAGGTGGTTTTTATGGTAAAGATAGTGATCTAACAAAGACTGGCACTTTAGATTTAAAAACCTCATTAAATGGCGTAAACCTTGGCGCTAACTATGTTTTATTTGATACTACCCATTACTATGGCGTAAATGCCGATACTAAAATTGGTGATGCCGTGCTGAATGCCGAATATGTTAAAAATTCCGAAACTTCCGCCAATGGCTACATGGCCGGCATAACTAAAGGTGCCTACACTGTTTCTTACCGTGATATCGAAGATGGTGCAGTACCAACTTTCCACACTACTAATCTTAACTATGATAATTCCAAAGGCTTCAAAGTAAGTGCCAAATACGATGTAACTAAGAATTCCAGCATTACCCTTTACCAAGATTTTGCAAAAGATCAGGCTGGGGATAGCAAACATCGTACAAACGTTGAATATGATTTCAATTTCTAACGTAAAGTAACCACTGCCGGCAGTCTTAAACAGACTGCCGTTTTTTTATTCTTAGGCTAAAAATTAATTCTCATCGACAACAAAACATCTCTACATACTTCAGGGAAATTTGTGAGACTCTATATTCAGTCACTCAAAAAATATTTAAAGAGGTGTTATGCATGGAGTCTGAAAAAAATGAAGATAAAGGGGAAAATACTAAACCCGATACTCGCCCCGCACAACAGCAACAAGAACAAGAACAAACACAAGCAGTAGAAATCCAAAATATAATCAGTAGCTTACCCTAATTTAAAGTGGGGCAGTAGAATAGAAACTTAGCAAAAAGTTATTCTCTGCCCCTCTTGATTTAGCTTTGCTTAGTTTCTATTTTTTCGAAAAATAAATACATAATTAGCAAAAAACCGCGCAAAACTATGTGCTAAAGAAGGAGGGAAATTAATGAGTGATCCCTATTCCCGCAATATGTTTGGGCAATTTAATCCCTATTTTGCCAAACGACAGACAACAGGGACTTTGGCAGTAGTGCTTGACGGCACTTTTGATGATCGTGGTCTAGAGCTAATCTCTCCCTCGTCACGCGCTGTTAAAACATCAGAAATCCATGAGCTTATTCTCTCTGATGAAGATACCGGACCAGGGAAAAGGGTAAATCGCATTGCTTATGTCGGTTTTGTCGAAATAAACCGTGGCGGAGTTATTATCGTAGGAGATTCGGTGCGTACAGACGAGACCGTCATCGGTACAGTTGCCGGTTTTGACGAAACACATATGCCAAACCATCTAAATATAGTTTTGGCTGGCAATAGAAAAACCGGTCGGGAACTACAACTTTCTGTGGAAAACGCTATCACGATAGGATAAAAAGGAGGAATCATTTTGAGTTTTGAGGCCAAAGTAAAAGAGATGGGATTAACCGTTCCAGAAGTAGCGAAACCTGTAGCAGCATATGTTCCTTCAATTAGGGTTGGGGATTACGTATACACTTCTGGTCAAATTCCTTTTGTTGAAGGTAAGCTGGCGTATGCTGGTAAAATAGGCAAAGACCTTTCGTTAGAACAAGGCTATGAAGCAGCCAAAGTTTGCGCTTTAAACTGCCTGGCTGCAGCAAAAAGTGTAATTGGCAGCTTAGATAATATCGAGCAGATAGTAAAAGTCGTAGGTTTTGTAAACAGCGCACCTGGCTTTGTCGATCAACCAAAAGTAATAAACGGCGCATCCGAGTTAATCGGAACTATTTTTGGCAAACAGGGCGAACACACTCGTTCAGCCGTTGGTGTACCGGAGCTGCCGATTAACGCCGCTGTTGAAGTGGAAATGATTTTCAAGGTAAAGTCATAATATAACAACTATGCACAGTATTTTGGCAGCTAAACGCGCAAAATAGAACTTAGAATAATGGAGGAATTTCAGCATGGCCTTTAAATATAAATTTCAAATGTACAAACACCTTCAGACAAATATCGCAAACATTTATGCAGATGCCCGCAAGGCGGCTGAAGAACTAAATATTCCTGCAGATATCCGTGGTAAATTTGGAATGACAGGTGGTATTTCAGGTTGTCCGGCACCACTTCGTGACGATATCATGCACGCCGGAGAAGAAGCAGGTAAAAAAGTAATTCCCTTAGCTGGCATGGTTGACCAAATTCGCGAATTGGTTAAAGATATTTACGGCGACGAATACGACGCTGCTCCGACTAGCACCTGCGAAGCCGGTCTGTGGGTAGCCTTTGATTCCTTGTTCACCCCTCCCAATTTAGGTCGCGGTGACAACTATCGCGCTCGCTATTTTGCTCCGCTTGAGAAACATTTTCATCATCAAGGCGGCTACGGTCGGCCGTTTCCTGGACGATATAAAGATATTATTGCTGACCGCGGAACCACTCCTGGTGAACTTGGTTTCTATGGTAAGCGTCAAAACAATTTAGATACCGTTATTATTCCATTGGCTGGTGCCAATTATGATGTTCATGGTATCAAATATCATCCTTGTCCTTTGTTAACTACAGTTGACTCTAAACAAGTGTATGAGGATATGAAAAAATTCGCTCAGATTCATGCCAGCATGTTTACCGGTATCACATCGCTAGGTTATGAAACCCCAGGCTACGGCTACGGCGAAAAAGACGCAGATGGCACTCCTGTACTGCAAAAAATGTATGCTAAGCTGGCTAATGAATATGGGGTTCCTTATGTTATTGACAATGCCTGGGGGGTACCAGGCATTGGCCACAATATTCGCAAATCCGGTGCTGATGTCGTCATCTACAGCATGGATAAAGCTAGTGGTGCTGCTACAAGCGGCCTGATTATCGGTAAAGAAGATATTATGGTTCCCATTCGTCGTGCGATGGGTCTACATGGG
>JAGGAA010000293.1 GCA_017889675.1 Bacillota bacterium
GTCAAATCATTAGTCCCAAAGCTAAAGAAATCACAGTACTCCGCCAATTCTTCCGCCAAAAGAGCAGCCCGCGGCATTTCAATCATTGTACCGATAGAGTAATGGAAGGTAACATTGGCTGCTTTCATAGTTGCTGCAGCAATCACTTCAATTTTTTCTCTAAAGAACTTCATTTCGTTTACATCTATGGTTAATGGGATTTCAACTTCTGGCAATACTTTATACCCTTCTTGGGTAAGTCTGGCCGCTGCGTTGAAAATAGCTTGCATTTGCATTTCATAAATTTCCGGGAAGGTTATGCCCAGACGGCAACCGCGATGACCAAGCATTGGGTTGAATTCGTGTAAGGCCCGTACTTTCTTTAATAACTGTAATTTTTCATCTAGCAATTTGGGATTTTTCCCAGTTATTTTAAGCTCAGTAGTTTCCACAAGCAATTCCTCAAGACTGGGGAGGAACTCATGCAGCGGTGGGTCTAACAGGCGAATGGTGACAGGAAACCCTTCCATAGCTTGTAGTATTCCGTAAAAATCACCTTCTTGCATTGGCAAAAGATGAGCCAATGCCTTCTGGCGTTCTTCGAGTGTTTCAGACAAAATCATTTGTTGAACATAGGGCAGCCGTTCTTGTTGCATAAACATATGCTCTGTTCTTACAAGGCCAATCCCAACAGCCCCAAAATCCCGGGCTTTTTTAGCATCTTCCGGAGTGTCGGCATTAGCTCTAATTCCAAGTCGTTTAAATTCGTCGGCCCAAACTAATAACGAGTTATATTCATTAGATATCTCCGGATCTTTCATCGGCACTTCGCCTATAATTACCCGCCCGGTAGACCCGTCAATGGAAACCAGCTCACCTTTTTTGATTACTATTGTCCCAATGTTGAACTCTTGTTTTGCATAATCAATCCGAATGGCTTCGCAACCACACACGCAGGGCTTGCCCATCCCCCGTGCGACTACTGCAGCATGGCTAGTCATACCGCCCCTGCTGGTTAAAATACCTTGTGCAGCAACTATCCCATGAATATCATCAGGTGTCGTTTCGGTACGCACGAGCAGCACTTTTTTACCTGCCTTGCCCATACGCTCAGCCTCATCAGCATCAAAAACAACCTTTCCTGAAGCCGCTCCCGGTGATGCAGGCAAACCTTTAGCCACAACATTCAAAGTAGCATTGCCATCAATCTGCCGATGCAATAGCTGATCAAGCTGACCGGGTTCAACAAGCATTAACGCTTGCTGTTTGGTAATCAAGCCTTCCTGTGCCAGTTCAAAGGCAACACGTACACTGGCTTGCGCTGTGCGCTTACCATTTCGTGTTTGAAGTATATATAGACGCCCACGTTCAATCGTAAATTCAATATCCTGCATATTTTTATAATGACTTTCTAACAGTCGGGCAATACGCGCAAACTCAGTATACAGTTCAGGCATCTCATCATTAAGCTGCGCTATCGGGCGCGGAGTACGAATCCCGGCAACCACATCTTCCCCTTGGGCATTGGTCAAAAATTCACCGTATAATAAATTTTCACCAGTCGAAGGGTTACGAGTAAAGGCCACACCTGTACCAGAGTCATTACCCATATTACCAAACACCATAGACTGAATATTTACCGCTGTCCCCAGGTCATGGTCAATCTTATTAAGATTCCGGTATACTATAGCTCTATCATTATTCCAGGAACGGAATACAGCCTCAATAGCCATCTCCAGTTGATCTAGCGGATTTTCCGGGAAAGGTTTGCTGGTTTTTGCCTGCACCAATTCTTTGTAACTATCAATAATTTTACGCAAAGATTCCGGAGTAAGCTCCTGGTCATATTTCACACCTTGCACATCCTTTTGTCTGTACAAGATATCTTCAAATTCATATTTAGGAATTTCCAAAACAACATCACTAAACATCTGAATAAATCGACGGTAAGCGTCATAGGCAAACCTAAGGTTGCCTGTGTTTTTTGCTACTGATTGTACAGTTTCCTCATTAAGACCCAGGTTTAAGATAGTATCCATCATACCTGGCATCGAGAACATAGCGCCAGAGCGCACAGATACCAATAAAGGGTTTTTCACGTCACCAAACTTTTTATCTGCTTGCTGTTCAACTACTGATAAATTGCTTTTAATTTCATCCATTAGTCCGTCTGGGAGTTTTCGGCCCAACCGATAGTATTCGGTACAAGCTTCAGTTGTAATGGTCATTCCTGGAGGTACCGGCAACCCAATATTAGTCATCTCCGCCAGATTAGCACCTTTACCTCCTAATAGAGCTTTCATCTCTGCTTTGCCTTCTTTAAATAGATAAACAAACTTACTCACTTGTCACTACCCCTTTCCGGTAAATGTCCAGCACATAGGCTGCCGTCTCTTCTACAGATTTGTTAGTTACATCAATAACAGTGCATTTAAGTTTTCGCATAATTGACCATGCATACTCGTACTCTGCTGCTATTCGTTCCATATTTACATAGTCAGTCTCTACAGATAAACCCATTAATTTCAATCGTTGCTTTCGTATTTCCTGTAAAATTATTGGACTAATTGTTAGCCCAATAATTTTATTTGCTGGTACATTAAAAAGTTCATCTGGTGGCGGTGCTTCGACAACAAGCGGCACATTAGCAGCTTTAATACCTTTATGAGCTAAATACATACATAACGGCGTCTTCGAGGTACGGGATACTCCGACTATCACAAGGTCAGCCTTTTCCAAGCCTCGGGGTGCTTTGCCATCGTCATACTTTACGGCAAATTCAACCGCCTCCACTTTGGCAAAATACTCTTTGTCAACCTTTCTAATAAGACCGGGTTCATTACGTGGCAATAAACCAGTAATATTCTCTAGCGCAGCAATGACCGGATACATAATATCAACGCTGATTATTCCAAATTCGGTTGCTTTAATCTCTAAACACTCTTTTAAATCCTGGCGCACTAGGGTATAGACCACAACCGCACCAAGCTGTGCGGCCTCCTCTAAAGCACCCACTATTTCTTCAGCTGAATTAAGATGAGGTTTGCGCTTAAAGTTTATCTTGGCACCAGCAAATTGACTGGCTGCCGCTCTTACCACAAGTTCGGCGGTTTCGCCGAT
>JAGGAA010000047.1 GCA_017889675.1 Bacillota bacterium
TAGTATCCGGCCATTATCGCCTAATTCCTGCTCGCCTGCTTGGATGGCTGCCGCTATCGCCGCGTTATTCTCCCAACCTTGCTTACTCTTAACGCGAATGTTTACCAATAACTGCGGGAATCGGGTCATTACATGGGCTAATTGTGACATTTTTTTGCCGCTTTGTTTTAAGGCCGCCGCCAGCTTTAGAGCTGTAATCAGACCGTCGCCAGTTGTACTGTACTGACTAAATATAATGTGACCTGATTGTTCGCCACCAAGCACCAGCTTGTTTTTAAGCATAGCTTCCAGCACATAACGGTCACCTACTGGTGTGACAAGCACTTTGCCGCCAGCATTTTTCATAGCTTGGTGCAGCCCCAGATTGCTCATAACCGTAGCTACCAGCGTTTTATCAGGCAGCGTATTCCTCTTAAGCATTTCCAAAGCACAAATAAGCATAATTTGATCGCCGTCAACAGCTTCTCCTGCTTCATCAACCGCCAGACAGCGATCAGCATCGCCGTCATTAGCCAACCCGATATCGGCTTTATTCTGAGCTACTGCGGCCTGTAATTGTTCAAGATGGGTTGAGCCGCAGCCAGCATTGATATTGCTGCCATTTGGCTTATCATTAAGAACAATAACCTCTGCCCCCAATTTTCTGAAGGCCGCTGGAGCCGCCTCATACGCCGCACCATTAGCGCAGTCTACAACAATTTTAAGTCCGCTCAATGAACCATCCACTGTTGCTAAGGCGTAATCCACGTATTCTTGTAATAAATCATGTTTATAGGTAATGAAGCCAACGTCGCCAGCTGTAGGCCGGGGCATAGTATCAGGCGCAGCTGCGATCAATTTTTCTAGTTCATCTTCCACAGTATCAGGTAATTTATAGCCTGTACCTGCGAAAAATTTGATGCCATTATCAGGAAAGGGGTTATGGGATGCCGAAATAACAACACCAGCTTGTGCACCGTGTTTTTGGGTCAAATATGCTACTGCCGGGGTAGGCACAACACCCAGCAAGACAGCCTCGCCGCCTGCCGAACAGATACCTGCCGCTAATGCTGCCTCCAGCATATGCCCGGAAATACGGGTATCCCGCCCAATGTAAAATACCGGACATTTATGCTCTTTGCCAAAATAGTAGGTCGCCGCCCGGCCCATTTTAAAAGCCAGTTCTGGGGTAAGTTCAGCGTTGGCTAAGCCGCGCACGCCGTCAGTTCCAAACAATCTTGCCATGTATGTAGATGCTCCCTTCGATTTTCAGCGTGAATGATTACACCTTATATTCTTCAATAAAACTGATGGCTGCATTCATCCCGTCAAGGGCAGCGCTCATAATGCCGCCGGCATAACCGGCTCCTTCGCCAATAGGATAGAGTCCAGCAGTGTTAACCGATGTAAAATCCGGCCCGCGTATAATTCGGACAGGCGCTGAGGTTCTTGTCTCAACCCCGGTAAGTACAGCCCCTGGATGATCAAAGCCTCTGATTTTTCGACCAAAATCCGGCAGGGCTTTCACCAGAGTTGCTGCAACAAAGTCTGGCAAACATTCTGTAAGGTCGGCTGGCGTTACACCAGGACGGTAACTGGGTTTAACAAGATATTTACTGCTGCCGCTTTTGCCAGCCAGAAAATCACCAACCGTCTGTACCGGCGCCCGATAGTTGTGACCACCTAACGCAAATGCCAGGCGTTCATAGCGGCGCTGGAATTCGATGCCATCAAGCACATTGGGGCCAAAGTCGGCTGGATTAACGGTTACAGCCAGCGCACTATTGGCAAGCTTCGAGTCCCGGTTAAACAGGCTCATACCATTGGTTACGACCCCACCTGCTTCCGAAGCAGATGCTACTACCAATCCGCCTGGGCACATGCAGAAAGAGTACGCCGTCCGGCCAGCAGCCCGATCTTGATATACCAAGGCATAATCAGCCGCTCCCAGCTTAGGATGTCCGGCTGCACTGCCATATTGTGCACGATCAATTAGTTCCTGTGGATGCTCGATACGAACACCGATAGCAAAGGGTTTGGCTTCCATCGCAATATTCGCCTGGTAAAGCATTTGATAGGTATCGCGAGCGCTGTGACCGATGGCCAAAAATAGCGCATCACACGGCAGCAAGCGGTTATCATTGATAGTTATTCCTGTCAGACGGCCAGCCTTGCTTTCTATGCCTGTTAATCTTGCTTCGAACTCAACCTGGCCACCCATTTCTATAATCCGGGTACGGATATTTTTGACAACCTGCCTCAATTTATCAGTACCAATATGCGGTTTATGGAGATATTTTATTTCTGGCGGAGCACCGGCAGCAATCATAATATCAACTACCTGCGCCATTCGCGGATCAGTCACACGTGTGGTAAGCTTGCCATCAGAAAAAGTACCAGCCCCACCTTCCCCAAATTGAACATTGCTTGTTTCGTTTAGTTTGCCTGTATGCCAAAATTCAGCAATGTCCCTAACTCGCTGGTCAACATCCTGTCCACGTTCGACTATCAGCGGTTTGTAACCATGTTTTGCCAGCATATATGCAGTAAGTAAGCCTGCTGGTCCTAAGCCAACCACGATAGGACGGTTTGTTAGCTGCTTTTCTCCAGGTTTAATATCCTCTGCAGCCATTTGTGTTACCTGAACGACATCCTTATCGCCTGCCAGGCGAGCCAAAATCTGGCCGCTGGGAACAGCGGCCTCCACCTCCAGGGTATATACAAAAGTAATATTATTCTTGCGGCGGGCATCGACAGCCCGCCGGATAATGATCACTTGGCTTATGGCATCTGCCGCCAGTTTAAGACGTTTGGCAGCTAATTGTTCTAGTGATGTATCATCAGTTAATGGTACGCGAAAATTACTGATTTTAAGCAATGATTCTTATCTCCTTTAGCGTGGCCCAACTTTTATCTTAACAATGACTGACTTAGTTGTGCCAGTCATTCCTTCCGGCAATTGAATTTTGACTTCTTTATCAGTATCTTTGTTGATATCAGTTAAATTGATTGATTCAGTATAAATAGCATCAGGCTGCTTGTCAGTGCCCTTGCCTGGCACTATTTCTGTTAGTTCTACTTTATCAGGCTGCGTAACAACACTTTTGATAATCAAGCCTGCTGGTAATTCGCCCTGGGTAACTGGCTTTATATCCAGCACTTTTTTTGTGACTTCCGTTATCAAGCTAACAGTTACTTTGGTTTTTTCCGGATAAATAGTAACACCTTCGACTTCTTTTCCTGCACGATTAATCGGAATGAGCACTGCATCTATCGCAATATCATTGCTCTTGCCTGATATGTCTACTGCTGCCACTACTTTTTCTACTGTATTTGCGATGGTTCTTGGCCCTTCAATGGTAACCTGTCCATGGGAAGTCGCCGTCTTGCCAAGCACCGTACCTGAGGCCGGAGTCCCTGTTGGGCGCACCTCAATAGGCAGCTGACGACTGATTACAGGTTCAATCCTCAACTGCACTTTATCTGGATTAATCTCAACCAGTTCCAGGTTAGCTGGAATAGTAGCATTAACGCCAATAGTGTGAGTGCCTTCCGTTAGATTCTTAACATCAACGAAAACCTTAATGTCTTTGGTATGTATTCCAGCCACCATACTGCGTGGACCACGAATTTTTACCTTGATGGTTTCAGGTGCTTCAAAAACCACATAATCTGTCGCAACATTGCGCACCTCCAAGGGAACAATAAAGGAGGATTCAAACGGCGGGTTCTGTTCATTCATTACATACATCCACATTATAATAGCCAATATGATAGCCAATATTTTAGGTACTATATTTTTAGTTTCTCCCGGCTTTTTGAAATAATTGTCACCCATTACGACGGCCTCCAGCTAAACAGATCACTTAGGGAAGAACTTCGAATCACAAATAGCGACGCAAGCTGCTCTTTTAGACTCTCAGCATCCATATATCTGTGCAACCGGCCACCACGCGCCAGTGAAATAATCCCGGTCTCTTCACTGACAATAACGACAACAGCATCTGTCTGTTCACTGATACCAATCGCCGCCCGATGTCTGGTGCCCAATTCTTTGGTCAGGCTCCTGTCATCAGATAGCGGTAACAAACACCCTGCGGCTTGCACCCGGTTGCCACGAACGATAACAGCGCCATCATGTAGTGGCGTGTTCGGGATAAAAATATTAATTAAAAATTCACTTGATACCAACCCATCCACTTTGATACCGGTTTCAATATAATCATTTAATCCAGTCTCTCGTTCGACCACAATTAATGCACCAATTTTATTTTTAGACAGCGCAGTAACTGTCCTGGCTAGTTCTTGAAAGAGATTTTCCCGTTCTTCCGCATTTAGTTGAGTTCTGTTTTGAAAAAAGCGCCCCCGGCCTAGGTGTTCCAGCGCCCGTCTCAGTTCTGGCTGAAAAACAACAGGCAATGCTACTAATACCACCGTCATTGTCTTTTGTAATAACCAGTTAATCACATTGAGCTCCAGCCACCGGCTGACCATGGTAGCTAGCAGCAGAACAACAAGACCCTTTAATAGCGCCACAGCCCGGGTATCTCTGATCATGACATATAACTTATATAAAAAATAGGCAACAATTACAATATCGATAATATCAAGAAGACCAATTGTAGAAATTATGCCCTTTATTTGCAATAACATGCTGTACACCTCAAACACGGAGTAAAACTATAGTATATATAGCCTATAGTTTTATTCTACCCATTAATAGGAAAACCTTTTAAAAAAATAATGTTTATTTAAAATTATTAGTCCAATCTTCAATATCTCTACTATGATACAAATTAGGCTTGTGCCTACTGGCACAAGCCTAATCGTATTGTATTTGCAATAAATCCAGTTTATAGCTTGGTTACTTCTTCAACCCAACCAAATTTATCGGCTACACGCCCCTGTTGCAAGCTGGTTATATAGTCGAATAATTTTTGCGAGGTTTCACCTATCCCACCATTATTGATACTGATTTTTTTCCCTTTCCAGGAAAGTTCGCCAACCGGCGAAATAACGGCAGCCGTACCAGTGCCAAAGACTTCTTGCAAACGTCCATTCGCATGCGCTTCATATACTTCGTCAATGGAAATGCGACGTTCACTGGTCTTCATGCCCCAAGACTTAGCAACCTCAAGCACCGAGCGGCGAGTCATACCATTGAGGATACTACCGTTCAATTCGGGCGTGATAATTTCATTATCAATTTTAAAGAAGATGTTCATTGTGCCAACTTCTTCGATGTACTTTTGCTCAATTGCATCAAGCCACAGCACCTGGGTATAACCTTCTTCATTGGCTACTTCGGAAGCCTTAAGACTTGCAGCATAGTTTGCCGCGGTCTTGGCTTCACCCAGACCACCTTTTACGGCACGTACATAATGATCTTCGACCTTAATCTTGACAGGTTTAAAACCAGAGGCGTAGTAGGCACCAACCGGGGAAAGAATAATAAATAATGTGTAATGAGCTGCTACTTTTACGCCAACATAGGGATCAACCGCAATGACAAACGGTCGAATATACAAAGATGTCCCCAACGATTTGGGTACCCACTGCTTATCAATGTCAATAAGCTTTTTTAACGCGGCGTGCACTACGTCAATATCCATTTGCGGAATGCTTAGGATATTCGCCGAATTGTTAAAACGTTTTAAATGATCTACTGGCCGGTACATTACAACACGGTTATCTTCAGTACGGAACGCCTTCATTCCCTCGAAAATAGCTTGACCATAATGTAACACCATGGCTGCCGGGGAAATGTTGAAGTCTCCATAGGGAATAATACGGGCATCATACCAGCCTTTGTCACTGGCATAGTCCATTACAAACATATGGTCAGTAAAAATTTTACCAAAACCTAGTTTGTCATCCGCGGGAAGTGTGCCGCGCTTATCAGCCAGTGTAACAGCAATATCTGTCATGTTAACAGGCCTCCTTGGGTGTATGTTTATAGTTATTATAAAGTGGTTTTTGTATACATGTCAAGGCGTTTTTGTTGTTTCTCCATGACGGACTTGGCGATAAGCACGGTTTGTCCAACCTGAGTGGGCGCTGTTCCTCCCAGGGAGTTACGAGCCCCTACGCAGGTCTCGATTGATATAGCTTCAATAATATCAGCGGCAAACAATGGCGAGAATTCTTTAAACTGTTCCAGCGTTAAGTCTGTCAATGTTTTTTGCTCACTTAGGCAATAGGCTACGCATTTACCGACAACTTCATGCGCTTGCCGGAAAGGTAACCCTTTTTTGACAAGATAATCTGCCATGTCGGTCGCATTGGAAAAATCGGTTTTAAGCGCCTGCCGCATGGCACCGGCGTTGACCTTCATACCGCGCAACATGGCCGCATACACTGTCAAACTAAATTTAACGGTATCAATGGTATCAAACAGTCCCTCTTTATCCTCTTGCAAGTCTTTATTATAGGCTAGTGGCAAGCCTTTAGTCACTGTCAGCATAGCCATTAGATGACCAAACACCCGGCCGGTTTTACCCCGCACTAATTCAGCAACATCCGGGTTTTTCTTTTGGGGCATAATGCTAGAGCCGGTACAGTGCGCATCATCAAGTTCAATAAAGGAAAATTCAGTTGACGACCAGAGGATGATTTCCTCACTTAAGCGACTCAAATGCATCATGAGAATAGATGCAAACGACAAAAATTCCAGGATATAATCACGGTCACTTACAGCATCCAGACTATTTTCATAGATACGGCCAAAATTAAGTTCACGGGCTACTTGCTCCCGGTCAATAGGAAAGGTCGTGCCCGCCAAAGCCCCAGCTCCCAGCGGCATAATATCAGCTGATTCCCATACCCCGCCCAAACGTCGGAAATCCCGTTCCAGCATAAAGAAATAGGCCAGCATATGATGGGAGAATAAAATGGGCTGCGCCCGCTGAAGATGGGTGTAGCCAGGCATGATTACCTCCGGATACTTGTGAGCTGTATCAAGAATAGCCTGTTCTAAGTCAAATAAGAGTTTGGCGATCTCAGCGACCTGGCCGCGCGCATACATATGAGTATCAAGCGCTACTTGGTCATTACGGCTGCGGGCTGTATGCAGGCGTCCGCCCGCTGCTCCAATACGTTCAGTCAGACGTTTTTCAATATTCATATGAATATCTTCTAACGATACTTCGAAACTGAAATTACCAGCTTCAATATCAGCCAGTATCCCCTTTAAGCCATCAATAATCAGTTTAGCATCTTCCTGGCTGATTATACCGCAGGTTGCCAGCATAGTAGCATGGGCAATACTGCCGGCAATATCCTGGCTGTACATGCGGCTATCAAAAGAAATGGAGGAGGTAAACTCCTCCACCATCACATCCGTACTTTTGGCGAAACGTCCGCCCCATAGTTTACTCATTGTTTTTCTTGGCCTCAGCTTTCATCATGGCCCGGACTTTGAGTGGCAGGCCAAAAAGATTAATAAAGCCTTCTGCATCACCGTGGTTGTATAACTCTTCACTATCGCCAAATGTTACGATTTTTTCATTGTAGAGAGAGTATGGTGATGTAGCACCTGCACTTATGATATTGCCTTTATATAATTTCAGACGGACAGTACCGCACACGGTCTGTTGGGTAGAATCCACAAATGCATCCAAGGCTTCTCTGAGCGGTGCAAACCACATACCGTCATAAACAAGTTCTGCGTATTTGATGGCTACTTGTTCTTTGTAGTGCAAAGTAGCCCGGTCAAGTGTCAGATATTCCAATTCATTGTGCGCATAATATAAAATTGCTCCACCGGGATTTTCATATACACCGCGGGATTTCATCCCAACAAGGCGATTTTCTACGATATCGGCAATACCAATACCATTAGCAGCACCAATCTCATTAAGCTTGGTTAAGAGGGCTACTGCATCTAGCTTAACTCCATCAACGGAAACTGGAATACCTTTTTCAAAGCCAACTTCAATGTAAAGCGGTTTATCAGGTGCTTTTTCCGGAGGAGTAGTAATCATATATACATCATCTTTGGGCGCATTAGCCGGGTTCTCAAGATCAGCGCCTTCATGGCTTAAGTGCCAGATATTACGGTCCATGCTGTACGGACGTGCTTTGGAAACAGGTACAGGAATACCATGTTTTTCAGCATAATCAATCGCATCCTCACGGGAACGGATGTCCCATATCCGCCAGGGAGCAATGATTTTAAGATGTGGAGCCAACGCTTTAACGGTAAGCTCGAAACGCACTTGGTCGTTGCCTTTGCCTGT
>JAGGAA010000294.1 GCA_017889675.1 Bacillota bacterium
AAGTTTGCCTAAAAGTGTTTTGGTCGAAATCGAACTGATTGCTTGCAGCCACAATATATAAGGAGATGCTAAAATTTAAATGAATATCTCATTGGAAGACATAAAAAAAGCACGAGAAACGTTGGCAGGGGTTGTTTGCCGGACGGAGTTAGCCTACACTAATACGTTGAGCGATATGACAGGTAATTGTGTTTATCTGAAGATGGAAAATCAACAGCGTACAGGTTCTTTCAAATTGAGGGGCGCTTACAACAAAATTGCGAATTTAACCGAAGATGAAAAGAAACATGGAATCATTGCTTCTTCTGCAGGCAATCACGCCCAGGGAACAGCGTTGGCAGGTACTCTTTTTAGTATTCCGTCTACTATCGTGATGCCCAAAAATGCTCCCTTATCGAAGGTCAAAGCGACACAAGGCTACGGTGCAACGGTTGTTCTCCATGGAGGGGTTTACGATGAAGCCTACGCGGAGGCGTGTCGCATTCAAAAGGAAAAACAATTGACGTTTATTCATCCTTTTAACGACCCCATGGTCATTGCCGGTCAGGGAACAATCGCATTAGAAATAGTAGAGGATTTGCCTGACGTCGAAGCCGTCGTTGTACCGATTGGCGGCGGCGGGCTAATTGCTGGTATTGCTATGGCAATTAAGAACTTAAAGCCAAATATAAAAGTCATTGGCGTGCAGACAAAAAATATGCCATCAATGGTTGAGGCCATTGCGCAAAGAAAGATTGTCACCTATAATGGCTGTCCTACTATTGCCGATGGAATTGCTGTAAAAACTCCTGGTGAAATAACCTTTGAACTTGTTCAGCGCTATGTAGATGATATTGTAACAGTAGATGAAGAAGAAATAGCGAATGCCATTTTGCTTCTGATGGAGCGTGTCAAAACAATCTCAGAAGGAGCAGGAGCTGTTGCTGTTGCCGCAGTGTTAAACAGGCTGCAGAGCCACAAGAAACGCAAAATAGCAGCAGTTATTAGCGGCGGTAATATTGATGTAAACATGATGTCACGCATTATCAATAAAGGTTTGACGAAATCGGGGCGTAAAGTAGTATTCAATATGGTGATTCCTGATAAACCCGGTTCCCTGTGGCAATTGCTGAAGTTGACGGCTGAAACAGGAGCCAATGTACTGAATGTTAGCCATGATCGGGAAACCCGTGGTGTTGCGTTAGGATATGCGGCAGTCCAATTGGAACTAGAGACTACCGATCAAGGGCAAATAGATGCCATTAAACATCTTATGGAACAACATCAATATTGTGTAACTATTATATAAATTTAGGAGGTAATAAAGACAATGGAAGAAAAGGAATTGACGCGTGGCTTAAAAGCGCGCCATATTGAAATGATTGCTTTGGGCGGAACCATCGGCGTTGGTCTGTTCATGGGCTCAGCCAGTACGATCAAATGGGCCGGGCCCTCAGTACTATTTGCCTATGCAATAGCTGGCATTGCCATGTTTTTTGTTATGCGAATCATGGGGGAAATGCTTTACATGGAACCTGTAACCGGTTCCTTTGCAACGTATGCGAAGAAGTACATCGGCCCCTGGGCCGGTTACATGACAGCATGGTGTTATTGGTTTATGTGGGTAACGGTCGGCATGTCGGAAATTACCGCCATCGGCATTTATATGAATTATTGGTTTCCGGCTTTACCAGCCTGGATTCCGGCTTTGCTCGGCGTTGCTATTATCGCCGCCGCAAATTTGGTTTCGGTTAAGTATTATGGTGAATTTGAATTTTGGTTTGCCTTGATTAAAGTTGTTACTATTTTATTTATGTTGGTTATTGGATTTGGCCTGATTTTCTTTGGCCTTGGCAATGGGGGCCTGGCCATTGGGCTTGCAAACCTGTATGAAAACGGCGGCTTCTTTGCCGGCGGCTGGGAGGGTTTTTTGTTTGCCTTGTGCCTGGTGACGGCATCTTATCAGGGCGTAGAACTCATCGGCATTACGGCCGGCGAAGCACAGGATCCGAAAAATACGTTAAGAAAAGCAACGAAAAATATCATTTGGCGTATCTTGATTTTCTATATCGGCGCTATATTTGTAATCGTAACCCTTTATCCCTGGAATCAGATTGGCACACTGGGCAGCCCATTCGTCTTGACTTTTTCTAAGATTGGGATCGCCGCCGCGGCCGGTATTATCAATTTCGTTGTGCTGACAGCCGCAATGTCTGGCTGCAACAGCGGAATTTACAGCTGCGGGCGCATGCTTTATACATTGTCGAAAAACGGCCAGGCACCGAAACTGCTCGGCAAAGTATCCAAAGATGGTGTGCCGGCAAACGCTCTCAAAGCTACTCTGGCTTGTCTGCTCATCGGCGTATTTTTAAACTATATGTATCCGGATTCTGCATTGTTTGTTTATATCTACAGTGCCAGCGTTCTTCCTGGTATGATTCCATGGATTGTTTTATGCATCAGCCAAATTAAGTTCCGGAAAGAACATGCGGCCGAAATGGCAACACATCCTTTTAAGTCACCATTTTTTCCTTACGGCAACTATGCTGTACTTACTTTTCTTTGCATGGTTCTGATCGGCATGTGCTTTAATTCAGCAACGCAGGTATCCTTAATGGTTGGCGCTGCATTCTGCGTCATCGTTACGATAGGTTATTTTGCTTTTGGCATCAACAAACGGCAGGCAGATGAAGTAATAAATGAAGCTGCTTGTGCGGTAGTAGAGAAAGAATAGATATAAGTAGATTTGGAATGCCAAATATAAAATTGCCTTAACAAGGCTTGGGAGGAAGTTATGAAGGGCGTATTTGATATCATTGGTCCTGTCATGATTGGCCCATCAAGCTCTCACACCGCAGGTGCGACTAGACTTGGTAAACTAGCTCGAGCGATTTTAGGGGAAGCACCGTGTCAGGTTATTGTAAAGCTGCATGGCTCTTTTGCTAAGACCTATCGCGGGCATGGAACGGATAAGGCCATTGCCGCTGGTTTGCTCGGGTTTTCTTCCGATGACGAACGCATACCCGCAGCGCTGACAATCGCGTCAGCGGCGGGTATGAAAATCGAATTTGTAAAGGCAAGCCTATGATAAGGTAGCTAACATACCGATGGTCAAATCAGCTATGTTAGTACCACCCATCTAGGAGGCGATAGTATGAATCGTTTTTCTACGGTTATCGATTTGATCGCGTTAGCCAACAAGCAGCAGCAATCATTATCTGAAATACTAATAGATTATGAAGTAGAAAAAAGCCGAACAACTAGAGATAAAGTTTGCCAGGCAATGGATCAGTGCCTGACGGTGATGATCAAAGCGGTCGAAAACGGGAAAAACAGTCGAGAAAAATCGGTCAGTGGGATGGTTGGTGGCGATGCCGCGCAGTTCGGTGAATATATGAAAGTAAATGGTCTCTTAGGTACTGTTACCCAAAAGGCAATACTGTATGCCTTGTCTGTTAGTGAAGTTAACGCCCGGATGGGGCGTATTGTGGCGAGTCCGACAGCAGGTTCTTGCGGAATTTTGCCGGGGGTGCTGCTGGCTGTTGGTGAGGCGCTGGCAGTACCACGCGAGAAAATTGTGGCAGGCTTATTTACAGCTGCGGGGGTAGGGCTTGTTATTAATGAACACGCCTCGCTTGCTGGTGCATCAGGTGGCTGCCAGGCCGAATGCGGCTCGGCATCAGCTATGGCTGCTGCTGCTGTTGTAGAAATGGCCGACGGGACTCCGGATCAAGTCGGACAGGCCATAGCTTTAGCCTTAAAAAACCTGCTTGGTCTTGTCTGTGATCCTGTGGCAGGTTTGGTTGAAGTGCCTTGTGTGAAGCGTAATGCTTTTGGAGCCGTTCAGGCTTTGGTGGCGGCTGAACTCGCACTTGCGGGTATCAAAAGTGTAATTCCTCCCGATGAGGTCATCACGGCAGCTTATGAAATCGGAAGCCTTATGCCGCAAAGCCTGCGTGAGACTTCTGAAGCTGGCTTGGCAAAAACCCCAACAGGTCAAGTCATTGAAGCCAAGCTTTACGGACAGACTAAATGATTTATATTCTTGTATTTCCTGAACCGCTACCCGTCAAGTGGA
>JAGGAA010000295.1 GCA_017889675.1 Bacillota bacterium
TCTTAAAATTTTAACTGACAATGGTGATGAGAAAATTCTCTGCAGGTCTACAGTTCAAGCATGCAAATGGTCTATAAGGAAGAATAATAATAAAAACTATTGGAAGATAATGATTAATATCCCAAGGAAACTGCGTGAACTCCATGAATGCGGCGAAGAAGCATTTTTTGCAAGAATACAGCAGGATAATCAACATCCCCTTTTTTATTCAGGAAAGGGGTATAGTTTGCCGAAAAAGTTTGCATGGATTGAAATTACTTTATGCTATTTGAAAAGGTTTATTTATTGGAAAATTAGACGTTGTTTCTATTATGAACAATATATCGTGTTGTATAGTTTAAATCGGGGACGAAAATTTTCTTCGGAATTATCAAGCTACATAAAAATGATTCCGCCTAATGACCGATTTTGGGCAGATCCATTTATTATTTATGAAAGTGAACTATATTATGTTTTTATCGAAGAAGTTACTGGGGAAAGTACTAAAGGACATATTGCGTACTTTACTATCGATAGGAACGGAAATAATTCTGTTCCAAAAAAGATAATTGAAAGACCATATCATATGTCATATCCCTTTATCTTTGATTATAATAACGAATATTATATGATTCCCGAGACTGGGGCCAATAAAACGATTGAATTATATAAATGCATTGATTTTCCTGAGAAATGGGAAATGATAATGACTCTTATGAAAGATATTGAGGCTTATGATGTAACTTTGTTCAAATACAGTGGGAAATGGTGGCTGTTTGCAAATGTCTTAGAAAATGAGGGAGCATCTTCGTTGGATGAATTGTTTTTATTTTACGCAGATGACTTATTATCTGGGACTTGGACACCACACATGCGAAACCCGGTTGTTTCTGATGTAACATCGGCACGGCCAGCCGGAAAAATATTTATCCATAACGGAAATCTATATCGTCCCTCGCAAAATAGCGCACATATTTACGGATATGGAGTAAAGATTAATCACATTGTCATGTTAACTGAGACTGAATACAAAGAAGAATGTGTTAACGCAATAGAACCGTTTTGGGATAAAAACATCATTGCAGTTCATACATTGAATTTTGCTAATGATATAACGATAATTGACGGATTAATGCGGAAGTCAAGATTTTCTTCAGCTAGTTTTCGCCGTATACGTAAGTTATTGCTGCGTAATTGAACCTTGTCTGATTAAGGAGGAGTTATAAAATTCCTAAAAGGAGTGAACTCGTTTCAGCAGAGCTGAAACATCGGGGGTTCAGGTGGAGAGTCTACTCCACCTGAACTGACGCCGCCTGTAGAGGCGGGAGTCTTGACTCTTGGAAGCTATCAGCTTTTGTAAAGTATCTGTAAACATTGTGATTTCAGTAAGTTTTCAGCAGGAATTTGACGATTTCTTGGCAAATATAGATTTATATCTTTCTAGCTAAACGGAGGGAGGATGATTTATGAATATTGTTTTACTTCCGTCTCCCCCATTTGAAGAAATCGGTGGAGTATCAACACATGTATTTATGCTGGCTAAGGGGCTTGGTGAACTAGGACATCATGTTTTTGTGATTAGAGAATATCCTCCCCGGTGGTTTCGGTGGCCTTTTGTTAGATTACCGGAATTGCTTTTGGAAAAAATCAGTTTGAATTTCTCAAGGAAATATAGGCGCAAAGTCGATGATTTATATTTTGCAATAGATGCTTTGTGGAAAACAAAGGGTGAGTTGCACGTACTAAATATTCAAAACGTTCAGCATGCGGGAATCGTGAAGTGGTTACGCTGCTTGACTGGATGTAAAGCAATTTTGACTGTCCATGGATATTTAACCTACGAAGCAGAATCCAGAAAGTGGTGTGCTATTGGCGATAAAACCCATCAATGGCTGTGGGCTTTGGAAACTGCAGGATACGATCAATTTGACGCGATTGTTTGTGTCGGGAGCAGAGCTGGAAGTTATGTACAACAGTTTACCCAAAAATCGATTACAATAATACCTAATGGGTTAGATACTGACTTGTTTAGACCGGCTAGTGGAGACCTTTACCCCAAAACAAAGATTCATATATTGTTTGTGGGCTTATTGCAACCTGCAAAAGGTATTATGGATGCGATTTGGGCAATACAAGCATTGGTTAGAGACTATAAAATAGATGTAGTGTTGTGTGTTGCGGGAAAAGGGCTACAAGAGCAGGAGGCCAGGCAGTATGTGGCTGAGCATGGGTTGGGGGACAGAGTGGTTTTCTTGGGTGCACTAAATAAGGAGAAAATGCCAGACTTCTATCGTAGTGGTGATATACTTCTATTTCCTTCTAAACAAGCGGGCCTTTCTGGAAAATCAGAAGAGTCTTCGCCGTATGCCGTTCTTGAAGCCATGTCCAGTGGTTTACCCATTGTAGCTTATCGCACAAGTGCCTTGCAGGAACATATGCAGGACGGGATAACGGGATATTTGATTGAGCCGGGCGATGTTAGCTCTTTAGTTAAGCACCTGCGGGACTTATGTCTTGATATTGAGTTGTGTATATGATAGGAGCGCAATCGACAACTGGCAAGATAAGTGGTATGACAAATATTTTATTAATCAACGCAGAAATTTGCAGATTGGAAATGCCGTTTGGAGAAAAATCGCCTCAAGTAATGCCGACACAGATGTTATTATCCAGAATAGTATAGCAGGCTGGAATTTGCGCCGCAAGACAAATATTCCCCGTATTGTTATTCACCATGGGACTATGCGGGGACTTTATTATATCCATTTGCCATCCGATATTTCATGGCAAATGAAGTTGAATCGATATGTTGGATTAATTCGAATGAAGGGGGGAGCTGAGCAGTATACCGCCACCGGGGCAACTTCGGTAGCAGTTTCTAGTGCGGTTGCCGAGGAACTGAGACAATATTATACAGGCATTAATCCAATAGTGATTCCTAACGGGATTGATACCAGGCACTTCACTAAGCGGGAGCGAACATATTGTCGACAAAAATATGGAATTGAAATGGACGAGTTTGTTGTTTGCTTTACGGCTAGATTTGGCGTTATGGGAAAAGGATTCGAAGAGTTGCAGGTTCTTACCGAATTAGCATGGAAAGAGCGACTTCGGATCAGATTTTTAATTGCCACAGATGAAATACCACACGGCTGGCCTGCTAATGTCGTGTTTGTAAAAAATGTCAGCTACAAAGAGCTCCCAGAATTATATTCGGCAGCGGATATCTTCGTATTTCCGACTCGCTACGAAGGCTGCAGCTATTCTCTACTGGAAGCAATGGCGTGTGAACTGCCAGTTCTGACGACACGGGTGGGTTATGCTAAAGATTTGTATCGAGATATTAACGAAATTGCTCCATTCATTTTTGAGAAAAATAATGCCGAAGAATATTGGATACTGTTAAAGCAACTTGTTAACAAGCCAATATTTTTGAGAAAACTTGGCGTGGTCGGCGCCGAATATGTCCGACGTCATAATAGTCTGGATGTCATGGTGGACTCTTATGTAAAACTGATCACGAAAGTTACCAAAAGAGAAATGCCATTATCTTAATGTTTAACACTTCCGGAATAATTGACTGTTATACGAAAGAAGGTGTACCTTGAGAACAAATTTTCCAGAATTGCAAAAATTGATCTTATTTATTGGAGATATGGCAATTGTTGCAGTTTCTTCTTATGTTGCACTGTTCTTGATTGTTGCTTATAGCGACGTTAATCTTGACATGGAGCTTTATCGAAGAATGCTACCGGTCATGCTGAGCGTTGTAGGAGTATTACTGTTTTTTGATGGTCTGCTTTCATTGAAGCGCAAGAACTACATCGAAGTATTGCTGGATTTGGCATTTGTCATGTTGAAGATGTTCGTAATCATGATGGCGATAAGTTTCTTTTTGAGAGAGTTTGCTTATTCTCGCAGTATTTTAATACTCGCGACAATTTTACAGTTTGTGGCACTGGTCTTTTGGAATAGGTTGTGGTGGCAGTTCGAGCACCATCAGATGATTCCGCGCAGAGTTTTGGTTATGGGCACTGCCGATGAAACTTACCACCTGATCGCTCATCTGCGTACTCATCCATACCTTAAGGATCATGTAAAATATATTTGTCCTGATTATGACAGCGGGGAATGGAGAAGCTTCATCGATGATGTTGACTTGGTAATTCTTTCTTATGACATGCAACTTAGCAATAAAGCAGCAATGCTGCACTATTGCCAAATAAATAAAAAACAGGTGTTTATCCTCCCAAACTTCTATGAATTGTATTGCAGCAAAGTTGACTTGGATAAAATCGACGATATTCCTGTTTTTCGACCGCGTTATCTGGGACCCACAACGGAGCAACGAATCATGAAGCGTTTTCTGGATATTTTGGTTGCAATGACAGCCACAGTTGTATTGAGTCCAGTGTTTGTTCTGGTAGCTATTGCCATCAAATTGGATAGCCCAGGATCGGTATTCTTCAGCCAGAGACGCGTCGGCGAACATGAAAAAGAATTTAGCATATATAAATTTCGTACGATGTGTGTCGATGCCGAAAAACAAACTGGCCCCGTTTTAGCGATAATTGATGATCCGCGCATTACTAGGGTAGGGCGTTTTATTCGGGCAATGCGCATTGATGAACTTCCCCAACTGATTAATGTACTCATCGGTAATATGAGCATCGTGGGTCCGCGACCGGAGCGAGGCTTTTTTGTCGAGATGCTGAAAAAAGAGCTGCCGGAATATATTCATCGCAGTAATGTGAAACCTGGAATCACTGGGATGGCGCAGGTCTATGGCAAGTACCGTACCTCTCCATATTGTAAGTTGATTTACGATTTAATTTATATACAGGAATGCAATGTGGTCACTGACTTGGTGCTCATGTTGAAAACGGTTCGGATTTTGATTTCCCAGAAACATTCAGCGGGGGTTGTTGTTGAGAACCGCGAACGACCTAGTAGAGATTACACTATGTAACAGATTGTAATTGCGATCAGGAAAGAATCCAAAGCAAACTGGCAAGGCTGTTGCAATCATATATCGGAGGAAAATGAATTGGTAGAAGGTAAGCGGGATATACCGAAAAAAAATATTTGGTTCTTTCACCACTACGCTGTATTACCTTCCATGAGCGGACAGATAAGACCATTTAACTTTGGAAAACTGTTGAAGGAAGTCGGCTTTGGGGCGACGATTTTTGCGGCCTCGTATCTTCATCACTCTGATGTCAACTTAATAAACGATGGTCGCAAGTGCTTGTTCAATAACGAATATGGTTGAAGGTATCCCCCAAGTATGCAAAAACGTATGGAAAACCTGATGTTATCATTGCATCCAGTCCACATCCGTTGACGATGATTGCCGGAATCCGAATGGCCAGGAAATTTAAAATTCCATGTATTTGCGAAGTTCGCGATTTGTGGCCTGAAGCTATATTTGCGTTTGGCAAGTTGACGGAGCATAGTCTTCTAGGAAAATTGTTAACCGCTGGCGAACATTGGATTTATAGAAACGCTGACGCGCTAATTTTCACCAAGGAAGGTGATACAGATTATATAAAAACGCACAAATGGGATACCGACAATGGTGGAGACATTGACTTGACGAAATGCCACTACATTAACAATGGTGTCAACGTTGAGGCTTTTTTACAGGACATTGCTGATAACCCCATTAAGGATACAGATTTACTCGATAATAAATTCCATGTTGTATATATCGGGTCAATTCGGCCGGTTAATGATGTTAGCATGCTGTTGGATGCAGCCGCTTTGCTGAAAGGGCATAGCGATATTCAGTTTCTTATCTACGGTGACGGCAATCAAAAAGAAGCTCTACAGCAACGTGTGCTTGGCGAAGGCCTGACTAATGTAAAGATGAAAGGACATGTGAATAGACGATTTATTCCCTATATCTTGAGCAAATCGTCAGTAAACATTTTGAACTATTCCCAATCGAAGTACAACTGGACAAGGGGGAATAGCTCCAATAAATTATTTGAGTATATGGCATCAGGCAAACCAATTATTTCGACGATAAAAATGGGATACTGCATCTTAGAAAAGTACCAATGTGGTTTTTCATTAGAAACATCAACACCGGAAGAACTCGCAAAGACGATATTGAAGGTGCATGATATGCCACAAGAGCAGTATGAAGAGATGGGCAGAAATGCGCAAACCGGTGCTGAAAAATTGTTTATTTTCAAACAATGGTTTATTGCTTTCAGAAAGAAACAGCCTTTTTTTGTGCCTTTTGCTATGAATGGTTTTCAAATTATTCGTCCACCGGCAGGAAGATTTTTTGCCGACCCTTTTATTATTGAAAATGAAGGCAAAAATTATATTTTTTTTGAAGACTATCGACTAAGAACTCGAAAGGGAGTTATTAGTTGCATAGAGATTGATGAACAAGGGAACTGTTCAGAGCCCCAGACTATATTAGAAAAAGAATACCATCTGGCATATCCCTTTTTGTTAAAAACAGAGCAAGGAATATTTATGATCCCGGATACAAGCGCAAATAATACGATAGAGCTTTATGAGGCAGTCAAATTTCCTTATCAATGGGCCCTAAAAAGAGTGATGATGAACGGATTTAAGGCAAGTGATTCAACAATATATCTACATAATGAAAAATTATGGTTATTTACTAATATAATGAATCCCCATGAGCCGGCAGGTAAGGGAGAACTTTGCGTTTTTTATGCTGATTCATTGTTTGGTGAGTGGCAACCTCATAGGCGCAATCCGGTCAATCAAGATCCTCGAACTGCTCGTCCGGCTGGCAATATCTTTTTTCACGATGGAAAAATA
>JAGGAA010000296.1 GCA_017889675.1 Bacillota bacterium
AGGCCATAATAGCAATTTTAGGATTTTCCTTTTTGGTAGTCGCCTTTGCGGCTAATAATGCTTCCGCCAAATCTTGAAAGGTAATCGGAATTTCAACAACTGGTACCTCAATTTCGGCTTTGGTAATCAGCTCGGCAGTACCACCTCGAGTAACGATTACATCAGCCCCCTCCCGTTCAACCTTTCTGGCAATAGCTATTCCCCGTGTTAAATCACCTAAAAAACATTCAAATTTATTGGTTAATCCCAAATCTTCAATAACCTTCTGCCCCTTATCAAGGATTCCTTGATAAGGGGCAATAAAAACGCTCTTTTTCATTTCAACCACCTTTTCAAAACCATCTAATTTTTTACTTTATTTTATAAAATAAGACTTGGCTTGTGCCAAGTCCCTCAGGACGTCCTAATTGCTATACCATCCATGGCGCAATCGGCACTAGCACCATCCGGGTGCGTCGGCAGAAGCCTTAGTCGTTCTTATGTCAACAGAATTTAACCATAAATTCTGTTAGACTAAAACAGCAATTCAAATTGAATTTTTCCGGGTATATTTTTTATCCGATATTCATTATATCGTATTTGAACCATATTAGGATAGGTCGACAATGACCATGTTTGGTTTCCTTAATATTAACCTGTCTACCTTTAAGGGAGCATATCAAACCGATATGCTCCCTTAATAGAAACAGTTTTATTATTTTAACTGTCTACTATAAAGAGAGCATATCACTTTTAAATCCAAGCTTTACAATGAACAAACGGAGAACTACTAAAAGCTAAAAAATCACATATGAAGTTTTTTGGTAAACTGTGCACAAACTTTGTTTACCACCACATACAATACGGGCACAACGAAAATACCTAAGGTAGTGGCAGCCAATGTTCCGCCAACCACCGCAGTCCCCATTGCCGACCGTGCTCCGCCACCCGGACCAGTCGCTAACATCAACGGGATACAGCCAATGATAAAGGCTAACGAAGTCATTAATATCGGTCTGAGTCTCAGTTTAGCTGCCTCTAGAACGGCCTGTTCGGCAGGAATTCCCTGATCACTTCGTTCTTTGGCAAACTCCACAATCAAGATGGCATTTTTAGCGGCTAATCCGATGAGCATTACCAAGCCGATTTGCATGTAAACATCATTTTGAAAACCGCGAAGCGACTGGAAAATACCTGCTCCCAGTGCAGCTGTCGGCACCGCCAGGATTACTGAAAGGGGAACACTCCAGCTTTCATACAAAGCGGCTAAACACAGAAATACGAATACGATCGCCAAACCGAATATCAGTAAAGTCTGGCTGCCTGACTCCTTTTCTTCCCGGCTTAAATCAGCCCATTCATACGAATAGGTTTCAGGCAGGGTTTCCTTCGCCACTCTTTCTAATGCTGTAAGTGCCTGTCCGGTGCTATAACCAGCAGCTGGATCGCCGCCAATTTGAATGGTTGGATAACCATTAAACCTTTTTATAATGGGCGGACTATTTATTGAAGCAGGACTTACCAGTGCATTAAGTGGCACCATCGTCCCCTGTGAATTGCGCACGAACAAATAGCGGATTGAATCAGGTTCGGCTCTGAATTTAGGATCTGCCTGCAGAACAACTTTGAATGTCCGTCCATAGGCATTAAAATCATTTACCTGGCTTCCTCCCATAAAATACTGCAGAGTCTGAAACACATCATTCACGGATACTCCCAATGTTTCGGCTCTTTCCCGGTTTAACTCATAATTATACGCAGGTGTATCGGTCCGGAAGGTAGTGTAAAACACACCAATTTCCGGCAGCTGATTGGCGGCGGCAATAAAGCGATTGGCGACTTGCTGCATTTCCTCAAGAGAACCTCCACCGCGATTTTGCAGCATCAGAGATATTTTTCCCTGGCCGCCTAAACCTGGCAATGCCGGCGCATTAAAAGCCACCACCTTGCCCTCGGCTGTTTTCAGTGAACGCATGATAACTTCGCGAATGCGGTTTTGGACAGCCAATGCCGGCTCAGTTCTTTCTTCCCAAGGTTTTAGGGCAACAGCAACAATGGCTGTATTGGGTTTAGCCGCACCGGAAAGAATATCTACACCGGAAATTAATATCGTATCTTTAATGCCTGGCAACTCACGAATCATTGCCGCCACCTTATTACCGACTTCGCGAGTTCTATTTATAGAAGCCGCTTCCGGTAACGAAATAGATGTAATAAAATACCCTTGATCTTCATCCGGTACAAAGCCTGATGGCAATGTTTTTATAATAAAACCGGCAGAAACAAGCAAGACTAAAAACATCATCATCGACAGTTTAAGTTTTCTTGTAGAATGAATAACTCCTCTTCCGTAACGTTCTACAAGGTTGTCAAATACTTCATTAAATGCATTGAAAAATCGACCCAGACCGTTAGTATTGTTCTTTTCTGTATGCGGTTTTAACAGCAGTGTGCAAAGCGCAGGTGTCAAGGATAACGCAACTACTGCGGAAAGTGCCATGGAAGAAGCTATGGTAATGGCAAACTGACGGTATAAAACGCCGACGGTTCCGCCAAAAAAGGTTATTGGAATAAACACAGAAGCTAACACAAACGCAATGGCAACAACCGGACCTGACACGTCTTCCATTGCTTTGATAGTGGCTTCTTTCGGTGATAAATGATTATGCCGCATATGGTGTTCAACCGCTTCCACTACTACAATGGCATCATCAACTACCAGACCTATGGCCAGTACCATTGCAAATAGTGTTAAGGAATTAATGGAAAATCCAAAGATATAAAAGGCGGTGAAGGTGCCAATAAGTGAAACCGGAACGGCCAGCATAGGGATTAGTGTTGCCCGGAAGCTCTGCAAAAAAATAAATACGATGATCAGCACCAATAACAAGGCTTCTAGAAAGGTTTTTACAACTTCTTTCAAGGATTCTTTAACAAATAAAGTATTGTCAATGACGATATCTTGTTTAATATCACTAGGAAATTTTTCTGACGCCGCTTCAATTACAGCACGGATTTTGTTTACTGTATCCAAAGCATTGGCATCTGGCGTTAATTTAAT
>JAGGAA010000048.1 GCA_017889675.1 Bacillota bacterium
ATAGACACAATTGCTAGTGGTGACAACCTCTCCAGCCCTACTGCCCACTCTAGCGCGATTGGAGCCATGCCGATCGCAGTTCCAAAAGCAGTCATCAAAATAGGCCTAGTTCTGACTCGTACGCTGTCCATGACAGCCTGTTTTATATCCCTGCCTTGCCTGCGGGCTATGATAATGAAGTCAATCAGGAGAATAGCGTTTTTCACAACAATTCCTGCCAGCAAAATCATGCCCATGAATGCTGGCATGGAAGAATGCTTGCCGCTAATCATGAGCGCCCAAATGGAGCCAATCATCCCGAGCGGAATAGCTGACATAATTGTCATTGGATGAATAAACGACCCAAAGGCTGGAACCAAGCTGAAATATAAAAGCAGCATCCCAATTCCCATCGCGCCACTCATCGCGCCAAAAGAGGCTTGCATCTGCTGCAAGTCACCTTCTTGGGTAATGGCATAGCCTTCAGGCAACTCTATGTCAGCTAATGCCTGCTGTATACCCTTGTCAATATGGGTGATCGCTGTTTTTTCTCGGTAACCATATATCTCGAGCGTATTTTGCATATCCTGACGAGTATAAAGAGTAGGAATTTTTTTGTCTTTGAGTGTTCCTAACGCTTCTAAGGGAGTTAACCCCTTGGGAGTTATGATCATGACATCCTTCAGTTTACTCACATGATCCCGGCGTTCTGCAGGATAAGCTACTCGCAAGGCAATTCCATCCTCCTGGTCGATCCGGAAGGTGGAAGCAGGCATGCCGCCGACTACATTGGCAATCTGACTAGATACGTTGGCAGGAGATATCTCATACAGTGAACATTTTTCCTTATCCAAAATAAAGTTAATTTCATTTTTATCATGGGTCCAGCTACGCGATACACTAGTAAGGCCAGCGACATTGAGCATTCTATCATATATTTTCTCGCCTAGAGCATCAAGTACCCTGCGGTCTGGTCCGGTCACCAGCAGCGATATCGGCGCTTTTATACTTGCCATCGCAGTTGCCCCAAAATCATATACGTCATAATATTTAAGCCCTGGTATCTGCGCAAATTGTTTGCGCAGTAGGTTCTCTGTCTCCCAGATGCTTTGACTTCTTTGAAACCGGTCAACAAGGTTAATTGTTATATAGCCTTGCTGCGGTATTTTCCCGCTGCCAAAGCTGACAATTCCGGCTTCTGAGCCCATGATTGTGGAAACAGACTCGATCCCTGGCACCTCTAGAACAGCTTGTTCCATGGCTGATGCCACCGTTTCTGTTGCGGCAAGTGACATATCGGTGTCTGTTTCAAAGTTGATTTTAATAATGCCGGCATCCATAGAAGACATTAAGTCTCGCCCCAAGATGGGCATCAAACTGGCACTCATGAGAAATAGCACCATGCCGCCTGCCACAAAGGCCAACCTGCGACGTAATGCCAAATCGACAAGCAGGACATATATATTCTGGATAACTGTCACAATTTTTTCATCAAACCGCAGCGCAATTCGTTCCAGAAGGTTAGGCCGGAAAGACTGACGTAACAGCTTTGGAGCTAATATCGGAATAATGGTCACAGATACTACATAGGACACTACCAGGGCAATGCACATTGACATGATGAACGGGCGCATAACAGCCTGAACATACCCGCCGATAAAAATAATGGGCACTAACACCATGACAGTAGCATAGGTTCCCGAAAAAATGGCTAATAAAACCTCTTCGGTTCCCCCAAATGTAGCTTCCTTTAAATTGTTCGGCATTCGCTCATAGTGGCGGGCAATGTTTTCAAGCACCACAATGGCGTCATCAAGCAACATTCCCACAGCTAAAATAATCCCGGTAAAGGTTACAGTATTTAGTTCATAGCCGATTAGCCACATGATACCAAAGGTAATGAGATAGGTAAAAGGAATAGAAACGGCGGCAAGCAGCGTAATGCGCATATTGCCAAGAAACAGGAAAACAACAGCGACAGTGAGCAAAACTGCCTCTAGCAAGGACTCTTCCATGTTGCTAACACTGGTGCGAATAAGGGTTCCCTGAGTATCGCTGATCTCGAATTTAATCCCGTGGTATCGTTCCACCATTACAGGCAAATACTTTTCCACTGCACTAATACTATCCATAGCTACTCCGGTAGGAGCACGCAAAATACTCAGACCAATAGCCTGATGCCCATTACCATGATAAGCTGACTGTGGCTCGACAATGCCGCGCGTTACTTCAGCCACATCCCTTAAATAAATATCGCCGGTTTGGCGTCGAGTAACCACGATGTTGTTAGCATCCTCTGGCGTCGTAAATTCCCCTTGCGTTTTCAGCAAATATTGTCCAGAAGATTTTATAATAAGACCATTGGGTACGTTGACATTGTTGGCACTAAGCGCCGCTGCCACATCACCTATTGTCAGAGAATGAAACGCGAGCAAATCGGGTTTGACGATAATTTTATATTCTGGCTGATGTCCACCAAATACTTCTACTTGAGCAATCCCCGGAACGCGTAACAATTCTTCTTTTATTTCGTTGTCAGCAAGTTGCCGGATTTGGCTCATGTCCAAGATAGAGTTTTCGTTAGGAGAAAGTGCCAAAATAAGTGTCGACTGTGTTGCCTGACTGATTTTAAAGATTTGCGGCTGGCGAATGTCTGCCGGCAGTTTACCGATAATTTTGCTAAGCGCATTAGATACATCAGTAGCAGCCGAATCAAGTGTTCTGGTATAGTCAAATTCGACGGTAACAACAGATACTTCATCCTTGCTCACTGAGGTCACTTTTAATACTTCACCCAGGGTAGCCATTTCTTTTTCGATCGTCCGACTGATTTTGGTCTCAATATCGGATGCTGATGCACCAGACTCAACCGTAATGACCGTGATTTGCGGATGGTCGCTGTCCGGATACATATTGAGCGGCATCTTACTATACCCAATGATCCCAACAATGGCCATGAGTAAAACAAACGACAACACCAAATACGGTTTCTCTAAATATTTCAGAGTCAAAGCGCTCAAATGCCTTCACTCCTATTCTGAGAAATGAGTACTTTTTTGCCTGTTGTCAGTTGCATAAGCTGATTCTCCTGGCCAACAACCACCCGACTATCAGGTTCTATACCGCTTATTGCCGCCATCTCTGCATTACGCCCTACAACCTGGACTGGTATCTGCCGAACCGAATCATTTTCGTCAACAACCACTACAAAATTCCCTTTACTATTACTAATTAAAGCGTCAACCGGAACGACAATTCCGTTTATTTGATTTAATATAATATCTACACCAATCACCGAACCCATAGGTAGCCCAAACGGTAATTCGTCTTGCTTTATTTCAATTGTGGCTAAACTCGCTTGGTCTAAAGCTGGGTATACCTTCTGCACAGTGGCACCAATTTGCTGATCACCATGCGATAGCAACGACTTTGATCCAGATGTTAGGGAACGCACGACTTCTTGGGGAACCTGGGCGGTTATTTTATAGCCTTGCTTGAGTGCTTGTAAAGACATCAAGGCTTTACCGGGAACAGCCATATCGCCAGGTTCTATCATACGTTTAGTAACAACACCGTCAATTGATGATGTTATTCTAGAATAGCCTTGCTCGGCTAGATTTTCCTCTACGTTTGCCTGATATACCTGAATGTTTTCTCTGGCAACAACGAGTTGGCTATAGGCATTATCAGTCTCAGTCTGCGAATATTCATAGGTTTCCTGGGCTATCGCAGATTGAGAATATAGCCGCTGGTTCCGCTCGAAACTAGCCTTTTTTGTTTTGTAGTAACTTTCAGCAGCTACTAGAGCACTTTGGGCTGCCCGTAGATTAGCCTCAGACGCCCGGGTTTTATTCGCCAAAGTCAAATCATCCAGATAAATTAGTTCCTCTCCTTTTGTTACCTTATCACCCTCACGTTTGGTCACTCCTACGACATTTGCGGTTATGCGTGATGATAGCGCTACAGCTATAGCAGATTCAACCTTACCTAGGTAATGAGCTGTCATGTCAACAGAGCCTAGCTTAGCAATAGTTACCTGTACTGGAATAGCTCTGCTCATTGGCTTAGATATAGTAGAAAGATCATGACTCCGTTTCCATACTACGCCTCCTGCCCCAACGATAATTAATATAAGCACCAATACCAAAGTTTTTTTCCGGTTGAACATGCAGACCCTCCTCAATATGAACCGTGACGAAATGGCAAAAAACAGTTGCTACTAAACCTATCACTTTATTGTTGACTCACGGTCAACCTACTCACATTTGTCAGCCCTTACCATCGATATCACCAATTTGTATGGCAACTCCGTCTTTAACAATGATAGGCACCTTATCGGCACCATATTTGTCATTGCACAACTTCTT
Source organism: Bacillota bacterium (assembly GCA_017889675.1). Classification (GTDB taxonomy): domain Bacteria; phylum Bacillota; class Negativicutes; order Sporomusales; family Sporomusaceae; genus Sporomusa. The sequence continues at coordinate 4,347 of JAGGAA010000048.1, forward strand.
AGCCCATGCATGTACACTTGTATTGACTTCTTGAAAACTAATTCCCTTTTCCTGATACTCTTGCACTACCTTAGCGCAGAACGGACACCCTGTTTTCGTATATATTACAATTTCATCTATATTTGGTTCACTACTCTGTTGGTCACTCGCACTTACACCCTCGCTGCCACTCTCACAACCGCAGCCACAACTACTGCCGCCGCAATCGCAGGTTCCCTGATCACAGCTATTTCTCTGGGCTACCTTAGCTTTCTCGTACATGGCAGACAATGAGTCCAGCACATGCGTAACAATGCCTGATATTTTTTCAATCTCGGACATGTATCTATTAGTAGGATCATCTTGTACATTAACACTGGCAAGAGCCTCTTGTTCACCAATAAGATCGCCTATATTTATCCCAATTACCGGCTTAAAGCAATATTTTTCAACAGCCTTCCTCGCACAAGCTTTGGCACAGCCATCAAGAGTAATCGTTGGATGATTTAAAGAAAAGTTCTTTTCATCAACAGTCCCGACAAGCAGACGTGGAAGACTGATCGTAACTACCTGGGTGGTTCTTAATTGGTTCACGATTCTTGCGGCTACGGCCCGTGAGATATAACCACCTCTACATTCGCTGCCGCAGCAAGCAATAATGCCGGTTGTTTTTGGGTGGACTAGCATTTTGCTGCCCCCTTTTCCGTATTATTTAAATCGGCTATAAGTTTACCAGCTATTTCAGAGACTTGCCTTGCTCCACTTTCGCTTAATTTAACAGCATCTCCTAAACTTACCATGTCAACTCCGGCCATTAGGTTATCTATATCATACTCAATATCAATATCGCCACCGATTAGCTCGACAATGTTAGAGGCACACTCATTGCTGCAACCATTGATGACAATGCACGGTGTATTTGTTATTGCTTGTACAGCATCTATTTCTCCATTTACCAGATAAGCTAATCCAAGTAGTTTTGCCTGTTTTTCCACCTCTACTTTTAGCTTTAATGCTACTTCCTGAGTCATTAGACCATAAACAGAATCAATGCCACAGCATGGAATGATAACTGGCGATTTTTTATCCAAAATACATCCTCTCCTAACTTATTTAACTAGAAGAAAACCCGGCTTAACCGGGTAAGATGAATAGCTTTTATATGATGTTATACCGGACCACGCATCCGTCGCGAAGCAACCTCGCACTCTTTAATCATCAACGTTTGAGCCGCTGTCAAAGGCTCTCCCTCTTCATTCTGGGGTTCAATAAAATAATAGCAATCAGACTTTTCTTTAGCAGTTACATCCGATATTTCGAACTTATATTTAAAACATAATAACCTTCCGTCTGCAACTCGATCAGCAATTCCGCAAGAAAAACATTTTGCTGTCATAATTAAAACCTCCTTTCTCATCTCTAGCCCTTCTGTCCTGACAACGCGCCAGATAAACAGGAAAGTTCCTTCTTAACCTTTATATTTTCTATTGTATATTTACACGATTACCAATTATATGTATAATCAGATTGTATCATTAACTGTTTACATCGTCAACAGTATACTACACTAACATTTTATAATTACTAAGAAAGATGGTTGATAGAATGACAAAGGAGCCTCAAACCATTTCCACCATGAGAAATGCTATAAAAATCTTTATGAGAAGCTTAGGAGTATTGGAAGGCAAAAAGGCTTTTTGCTACGATTGCACATATGCTCAATGTCATGTAATATGGGAAACTGCACAAGAAAACAAAATTTCCGTGAATGAACTTGCGACTCGGCTAAATATAACTAAAAGTGCAGTAAGCAGAACTGTAGATGACTTAGTAAACAAAGGCTACCTAGTGCGTAACCCAAATCCAAATGACCGTCGATATGTGGACATTGAACTCACAGAAAAAGGACAAAAAGCTTTTCGAGAAATAGAACTTAACTCACGTCGTTACTTTGAAGCCGTTTTGGAAATTATCCCTGAAAATAAGCGTGAGACAACATTGGAAGGAATCCAAATTTTCAGTTCCGCCCTGTATCAGGTTCTAAAAAAAGATGTTGTAGAATAAGATGCGACCGATTTATTTTGCTTACTCCCTTATCTATTTAAATGAAAAGAGGTGACTCTTAATGTGTTGTGGTAGTAGCAGGCCATTGTCAGGTAAAAGAACTGAATGCCCTAATTGTCAAATCTGCTGAAAACAGCATAGAAACAATACAAGGGCACACCAAAAGTTTGAGGAAGATGTTCCTCTATTTTCGTGTACCCTTTTTTCTCCAAATTACAATATATGTAACTAAAAAAGAGAGTAGCTTGCTTTGGGCAAAGAAAAGAGCTGTCGCCAGCAATAAATTTATAATGCTAATGCGACAGACTCTTCTTTACAATTCTACAATTCTATAATAACGTAGTAGGCTAGCCTCTAATTAGTGATTTAATTTCGTCTTTACTGGGAACTTTCCCCTTTACCTTAACAACGCCATCAATAACAAGTGCCGGTGTCGTCATAACTCCATAGGCCATGATGTCCTGCATATTTTCAACTTTTACAATCTCGGCGGTAATTCCTAGCTCGGCAACTGCTTCCATCACCCGTTCGGTAAGAGTATGGCACTTTGCACATCCCATTCCTAATACTTCAATCTTCATTGTAATACCCCCTTGCAATAATTTACTCTCTTGCACAACTGCATTCACCTAATGGTATCAGGGTTATTTGGATGAATTGATAAAATCAGCTTTGATTTTATCACAAATCTCATTAACTACTTTTGGTGTAACTTCTGTCTTACCTTTTTCAAGCCCCATTTGGGTGAGAACATAAGAAATTGGAGATATTTCAACATGTTCGAGCACCTTTTTGGCACACCCCACTGGGCAACCGTCAATTACAACTACTTGATTGGCTTTTTTTGCTCCATCAATAAACGGCTGCATGTGTGCTGCAACGCCGGTAATACAGCTCATGCTAGCTTGGGCAAATCCTTCCCGTCTCAATTGCCGGCACACCTGATCCGAAATCTCACCAACGTCGGCACAACCACCACAAGGATAGATTATTCTAGATACCTCTGGCACTCCACCACAATTGCAATTACTCATAATTATCCTCCTTATAATTATATTGTGATATTATTATTTTATAATATAATAATAATTGTATGTTAGCATTTTATTCCAGGTAGGTCAATACCATTTTGAAATTTGTATCCTACATCAAAAGATAACTAAAAGCATTAAATGCGTAACCACATATAATAATGCCAAGGGCAACAATACCCACAAATATAGTTAACAGTTTTGTCTTAACAACTTTCTTTAAAAGAATTATAGAGGGGAGCGAAAGTGCCGTTACACCCATCATAAAGGATAAAACAGTACCCAGTCCTGCTCCCTTCAAAACTAGCGCCTCCGCAATTGGTAATGTTCCAAAAATATCAGCATACATTGGTACTCCTACAAGAGTGGCCACTATAACAGAATACCATTTGTCTTGACCAAGTACTGCATTTATTACTGACTCTGGAATATAATTATGGATACCAGCACCTATTCCAACGCCTATCAGAATATATATCCAAACTTTCTTTATTATTTCTAGTACCTGATATTTTGCATATTCTATTCTCTCACTTGTAGTTAATTCTTCTTCTTCTGTTTCAATCATCTTATTGCTGTGGACGAAGGGCTCGACATACTCTTCCAGTTTTAATTTGCTAATGATAGTACCACCAATAACCGCAAGTACAAGGCCTACAATCACATAGGCTATTGCAATCTTCCAGTTAAATATACTTGCAAGCAATTGGTAGTCCTGCATTTGTAAAGCCTATAAACAGCGGAATTGATGAGCAAGAACAAAATGGTGTAACCGTACCCAGTAACGCAGCCAATATATTTGCTGAAATTCCTTTAAATCGCCCTAATATCTTTTTTGTTCTCTCAGGCGGGAAGAAGCTTTGGATATAGGAAATTGTAAATATTAAAACTGTAAGTAAGATGAATATTTTTATAACATCATAGATAAAGAAGTGAATACTTCCACCCACTTGACTATTTATATCTAATCCAAATACATTTTGTACAAATAAAGTAACTAGATTATGAAGCCATTCCATTTTAAGTAATTGGTTATTTAACCATTCAAATATAAACAAGAAAACCATCTCCATATATTAGATTTTTATCATATTATAATATATTGATTTTATAAATGCAAGATGTTTTTTTAAAGTAAGTATATAGAGATGATAGCCATTAAAATACCGCTCACTCGAACTATCCCATCCTGAGTTGCAGTCAGGATGGGATAGTTCGAGTGAGCGGTTCAAGACTCTATATGGGCACGACAATTACACAGCCGCTTTTTTAAATTCGCTACCTAAAAAAGAGCAACCTATTCCCTTACCGAAAAAGAGATTCAAAAATAATCTTTCTTTAGAAGGTGGATGGAATCACGGCTTGCCGTGTGAGATAATGGCTCTTAATCAAGATATAAAGTTGTTGGCTTTTTGACGCTTACGTTTAACACACTTCTTTCCTATACCAGTCTCTATAATCTTAAAACCTTGCATGACAGTTTTCAACCTGTCCGCTATTTCTTATTCATCATGATTTGCAAAATCTGTTCATCGGTCTGAACCATTCCCCGGCAGGCTAATTCGCCCAAGTTTGCAATGGATTGATCAACATCGCCAGCTACGATTCCTTCATTTTCCATGACCCGAATTCCCTCAAGTGCCATCAGTACAGCTTTGTACGCAGCCGTGGCCGAAGTAGAAACCTTCATCGCACAGCTATTGGATGCGCCATCGCAGATCATCCCCGCTACATCTCCGATCATATTGGAAATAGCCATACTGACTGTTGCAAAATCTCCTTTTAGTAGCCATGCCATTCCTGCTGCCGATCCCATGGAAGCAGTCGTTACGGCACACAACGCCGACAGTTTGGGAAGCTTATCATGGATATAGATAGCCATCAAATGAGATAGCATCAAAGCCCGCGTAAGGGTTTCTTCATTTGCTCCAACGTGTTCAGCAACCACTATTACAGGTATGGTAGCTGCTATACCCTGATTGCCGGAGCCTGAATTGGTCATTGCCGGCAGCGTTGCGCCGCCCATTCGCGCATCTGAAGCTGCAGCAGTACGCATCAAAACCTGAGTCAAAAGACTATCCGATAGCAATCCATGATTCATCTGACGATTCATTGTCGCGCCAATATGCAGCCCGTAACTTCCACTCATTCCTTCTTTTGCCAGTAACTCATTCAATATAGCAGCTTCACGGATAAAATCAATCATCTCTAATGGCACTTCTACCGCAAAATCGTATATATCCCGCGCTCGGACACCGGCCATGGAATAGTCCACCCCGGCATCGGCTTCATGCTTCTGCGATTCAGCTTGATGTACCACTTTGCCATTTTTCTCAATTCGTACTACCTGAGTATGGGTATCAGCAATGCAAACCCGCACCCATTCTTCTCCATGCATAACACGCGCTTCCGAATAGAGAATATTGGGTACGTCCGCAATTGAAATCTGAACACGCTTCTCCGCAATCATTCGTTTACCTTCTGCAACTTGTTCAGTTGTTAAGTTTTTCAACACCTCGAGCTTGCCTTCCGGGTCGCCACCAAGCGCTCCTACAGCAGCAGCAATTAAAAGTCCCGTGGTACCAGTCCCTGGTACAGTAACCCCCATGCCGTTTTTCATCAAATTTGCCGAGACTTTGACCTCTATTTGCTCAACCGGCTTCCCCAAATGCTGCGCTGCAATAGCAGCAGCTAACGCCAATGAAATTGGTTCGGTACATCCCAAAGCAGGCACTACTTCTTTTTTAACCGCTTTAATAAATTCCAACCACATGGGATTGGCTATTGTAGACGATACTTCATTCATGTTCGAAATCTTCCTTTTCATAGAAATTAAACCAGCGAACCAGTGTAAACCAATCCCTGAGCATTGCGTCACTCTTTTTCACTCAACTTTCGCACTAGGAAAATTGAT